>JAFXFT010000188.1 GCA_017513385.1 Oscillospiraceae bacterium
ACATACCCGCCGAGAGATACTTCATGCTCTCGGAGAGGATTATGCCGATGGCGGGCTGCTCGGGAGGCAGACCGAAGCCGAGGAAGGATACGCTTGCCTCATGGAGTATGGCGTGGGGGAACATGAGGATCAGACCCACGAAGAACTGTGGAACAAGATGAGGCAGCAGATGGCGGGTAAGGATCCAGCCGCTGGATTTACCCAGGCGGCGGGATACGGCGATGTACTGCTGGCTGCGCAGCTGCAGTACCTCGCTGCGGATAAGTCGGGCAAGGCTGCACCAGTGGGTGGCGGCGATGCCCACAAGAAGTCCTTTGAGACCTCTGCCGAGGGCAAAGGAGATAAGTATAACGAGAATGGTGTGGGGTACGCCCATTACAAGGTCGATCACCCAGTTTATAGCGCCGTCAAGGCGCTTGGAGCCGGTGGCGGCGGCTATGCCCACCAGCACGGCAACAACCGCGCTGATGATAGATGCCGCAAGACCCACGGTTATGCTTACGGAAAGACCCTTCAGGGTGCGCATGAAAAGGTCGCGGCCCAGTGCGTCGGTGCCGAAGGGATGCTCCCATGAGGGCGGCTGTTTTGCCTCCATGAAGTTGGATGCAACGGCGCTGTCGGGGATAAGTATGCCTGCCGCGTAGGCTGCAACCAGCAGGGCGGCAATTACAACGGTGTAGATAAGCAGCTTTGTGCGGCGGTTCATCTTTCTCATTTTGCCACCTCCTGTATCTGCGGGTCAACCACGCCGTAAAGCAGGTTGGCTATCATGTTGCCCACGCATACAAAGAGGGCGGAGAAGAGAGTTACGCCCAAAAGCAGGGGAACGTCGGAATTAAGTCCTGCCGCGGCAACGGCAGAGCCGAGACCGGGGTAGGAGAATACGTTTTCGGCAAGGACGGAGCCGCCGAAAAGCTCGGCAAAAGAGGCGAACTGCAGGGTCAGCGCGGGCAGCAGAGCGTTGCGAAGACCGTGGCGGAAGAATAGGCTGCCCTTGCTTTCGCCGCGGGAGCGGGCGAAGAGGACGTATTCGCTTTCCATAATGTCAACGAGCTTCTGACGGGTGTGCAGAGCGATGTTGGCGAAGGACATAAGGCTGAGGGTCAGCGCGGGCAGGAAAAGATGATGCAGGCGCTGCCAAATGGTTACGTCCTCGGCGGCCACACCTATTGGCGAGGAGAAGCCGATGGGGAACCAACCCAGCTTTACGGAGAACAGCAGCAGGAACAGAAGTCCCAGCCAGAATGTGGGTACGCTGCTGAGCAGGTAGCATATCTTCTTTATAATGCGGTCAGCCCAGCCGTCGCGGTTCATGCCCATCACACAGCCCAGCGCGAAGCCTATAATGCCGGAGAAGAGCCATGCGCAGAGCATGAGCGCCAGCGAATTTACAAAGCGCTCGCCGATTATCTCGGCCACGGGGCGGCGGTAGAGCAGGCTTTCGCCCATGTCGCCGCGGAGCAGTGCGCCCAGCCAGTTGAAATAGCGCTGAACGGGGGGCTCGTTTACGCCCCAGTATTCCTCAATTTCGGCTCGCTGCTCGGGAGAAACGGCGCCTACGCCGAGGATATACTGCTGTACCGGGTCAACGGGAGAGAAGCTGACCAGAGCGAAGGCGATTATGCTCACGGCAAGCAGCAGGGATATTATCTTTACGCCGTAGCGCAGGAATATGCGCCCAAGGCGGGCGGAGGTGCCTTTCATATAATCAATCCTTTAAAAACTTAGTTGACCCACTTCCAATCTTGGAGGTTTTGGAGAATGGGGAGAGATGCGCCGTGGGGGTGGAGCTGCTGTGCGCCGATGTCCAGACCGTCGCGGGCGAAGTAGATGTGGTCAATGTTGACTATCCATACCCAGGGGCATTCGCCCTTCATTGCGGTGCCGGTCTCGCCGTCCCACTGGGCAAGCTGCCAGTTGCGGTAAGCTTCTTCGACGGTGAGTGCCTCCATTGCGGCGGCAAGGTAAGCGTCGGTGGTTTCGCTCATGTAGCCCTCGGGGTTGTAGTAATCGTCCTTGAATGCGCCCGCGCTCTGGTAGAGACAGTAGCTTTCGTAGGGATTGGCAGCGCCCCAGCCCATCATGACGGATTCGGAGAACATGCGCTTGGAAATATCGTCCCAGCTGGTGCCTTCGACGATAACGCTTATGCCGATTTCCTTGAGCTGCTCGGCGGCGGCCATGGCAACAGCCTGTCTAACGGAGTCGCCGCTGGGATAAACGCAGCCGAACTCGGCCTTTATGCCGTCCTTTTCAACGATACCGTCGCCGTCGGTGTCCGCCCAGCCTGCATCGGCAAGGAGTTTTTTAGCGTATTCCACATTGGTCTCGATCTTTACCTCGGGGTTGTTCCAGGGCATACCGTCATTTTCGGAATAGCAGGGAGTTGCGTAGCCGCTGAGAGCCACATTGGCAACCATTTCGCGGTCAAGGGCGTAGGCGATGGCGTGGCGTACCTCAATGTTGCAGGTGACGTTGTTGCCGATGGGGTAGCCGCCCTCGGTGGTTTTGCCCTCGTCGGGGCTCATGGGGAGAGTGAAGCCGCGGTTGTCCACGGAGGAAATGCGCTTTACATTGTAGCCGGCAACGGGAATGTCGGCGAGGGTTGCGGCGCTCTGGGCAATATCTACCTGTCCTGCCTTAACTGCTGCAAGGGCTGCGTCCTCGCTCATGAATACGATAGTGACCTTTTTCATGGCGGGAACTGTGCCGTAGTAGTTTTCATTTGCCTCAAGAATGAGCTGCTCCTGCTTGCTCCACTGGACGAACTTGAAGGGGCCGGAGCCGATGGGATCAACACCGTAATCGGGGCCGTATGCGTGCTCGGGAACTATGCCGAGGGAGGCAACGGTATTAAGAAATACGGAGGTGGGCTTAGTGAGCGTGACCACAACGGTGGTGTCGTTGGGAGCCTCGATTTTCTCCATGAAGGTCAGGTCAACGGAAGCCTTGGCGTTCTTGGCGGTGTTGAAGGTGAACACAACGTCGGAGGCGGTGAGCTTTTCGCCGTCGGTGAAGTATGCATCGTCGCGGAGAGTGAAGGTCCATGTCAGACCGTCCTCGGAGAGGGTGTAGCCGGTGGCGAGGTCGTTTTTGAAGCTCATGTCATAATCGTACTTCACCAGCGTGCTCTGCAGCAGGGGCATGTTGCCGTGACCCCAGCCCATGCAGGGGTCGAGGGTTTCGGGCTCGGTGGTGATGGCGATAACGACGGAGTCGGTGTTTTTGTCCTGAGCGCTGTCGGCGGGCTTGCCGCAGCCGGCGAAAATGCTCATGATGGCCGCCGCCATAAGCAGCAGGGCGAGAATACGTTTTTTAGTGTTCATATCAACTTTTCCTTTCCTTTTTCGGCGGAACGGTGTATAATGACCGTGCCTGCCTTTGTCTGACGATTTGGGTCGGCGCCCCGGTTTGGTGCCAGCCAGCCGGGGCATTTTTATTTCAGCACATATAATATACCCTATTTCAATGCCGCCTCCAAGCCCGTGGGGGGGATATAAAAGTAACCAAAAAACGTCCCGCTCGAAGTAAAAGAGCGGGACGTTTTGTCCTATTTGTCCAAAA
>JAFXFT010000013.1 GCA_017513385.1 Oscillospiraceae bacterium
AGAAACAATAGCAACCTTCTTGAATTCCATTTTAATTTCTCTCCTTACATATTAATAAGAAATGTATGGTTTTGGGCTGCGGGCGCCCGGGATCGAACGCCCGCAGGTTTTAACATAATTTTATCTGAAAACTAAATCAGATGGTCTTAGCATCACGAAGAGCAGCGATAGCAGCGTCATCGTAGCCAATGCCCTTGAGGATTCTGTCGGTGTCAGCGCCGAGGGCCGGAAGAGCACCATAGATGGGATCATGAGCGGGCATCTTGATCGGGCAGCCAACGGTCTTAACAGAGCCAACGATGGGATCGGGAGTATCGATGATCATCTCACGAGCTGCAGTGTGGGGATCCTCAGCGCAGTCCTTGGAGGACATGATGGGACCACAGGGCAGACCCTGAGCCATAAATACATCGGTAGCTTCGAGCATGGTCCAGTTAGCGAGGCACTCGTCGATGATGGGACGAAGGATGGTCTCCATGTTGGAGGCACGTCCGGGGCCGCTCTGGAGCATGGGATACTGCTCAGCATCAGCCAGTTCGGGACGGCCGATAGCTGCTGCGAACTGCTTCCAGTTCTTCTCGGTGGGAACGATCAGTGCAACATAGCCATCCTTGCACTTGAAGCCGCCCCAAGGAGCCATGAACTTGTCAGGACCACGCATGGGAACGTTGCCGGTGTTGGCATAGATGTTGTGGGAACGCTCTGCAAGAGCCATCATGCAGTCGTACATAGCGACATCCATGAATTCGCCTTCGCCGGTCTTGAGAACGTTGATGTAGCCGAGAAGAGCTGCGTATGCAGCGTATACACCGGTACCAGCATCGCCGAGAGCGAAGCCGAGCCAGGTGGGAGCGCCTTCGGGATCGTTACCGCAGGTATACATCTGGCCAGCCATAGCCTGAACGATGATGTCGTATGCGGGACGCTTGCCGTAGGGGCCTTCATACTTGCCGGGGCAACGGCCGAAGCCGGAGATGGCAACGTAAACGAGCTTGGGGTTAGCAGCATGGATCTTGTCCCAGGTGAAACCGAGCTTATCCATTGCGCCGGGCTTGAGGTTCTCGACAACGATGTCAGCCTCAGCCATGAGCTTCCAGAGAACTTCCTGACCTTCGGGGGTCTGGGTGTTCAGGGTGAGGGACTGCTTGCCACGGTTGAAACGAGAGAAATAGCCGGACTGCTTGCCGCCGTTCTTCTCGATCCAGGGAGCACCTTCACGGGTGGGGTCGCCGGTGCCGGGACGCTCGATCTTGATAACCTCTGCGCCCATATCAGCGAGCATGAGGGTACAAGTGGGAGCTGCAACCTGCTGTTCAAGAGCAAGGATCTTTACGCCCTTAAGAATACCTTCCATAGTTAAATTCCTCCTATGAATTTTACTATACGGCACAGCGCAGCGAATCCGCACCGTGCCTGTTCGATACAACTTTAATTAGTTGAGGTTGAGGGAGCCGGTGGAAACGGTAGTGCCCATCTTCTCCATCATCTTGGTGGACTTCATCTCTGCAACCTTCTCGAAAGCGAAGTTGGTGCAGTCGTCCAGACGGGAACCGGGGGTGAAAACACCATGTACGCCTGCGTCGAGCATCGAGGGGATGTCAGCCTGCGGGATGATGCCGCCCAGGATGAATACTACATCGTTGAGGCCGCGCTCACGGCACATCTCGATGATTCTGGGCATAAGGGTTACGTGTGCGCCGGAAAGGAGGCTGACACCGACAACATCGATGCCTTCCTTCTCGACGAGATCAACGATCTGCTTTGCGTTTACATGCAGACCGGTGTAGTATACCTTGGCGCCTGCGTCTTCGAATGCGCGGGCAATAACCTTAGCACCGCGATCATGGCCGTCCAGGCCGGGCTTTGCAATCAAAACCTTGACGATATCTTCAGACATATTCGCAAGCTCCTTTCTTAATAAATCTTCATGGGCTCGTATTCGCCGTAAACTTCCTTCAGAGCGCCGCACATCTCACCGAGAGTTGCGTATGCCTTGCAGGCTTCGATAACGGTTTCGCCGAGGTTCTCGTTGTTTCTTGCAGCAGCCTTCATAGCTTCGAGAGCCTTAGCAACACGCTCGTTGTCACGGGTCTTCTTCAGACGCTCGATCTTAGCAGTCTGCTTCTCCTGAGCATCCATGGAGAGCTTGAATACGGGGATGTCGGGCTCTTCGTCTTCACGGTAGCAGTTAACGCCAACGATCTGAACTTCGCCATCGTCGATAGCCTTCTGACGTCTGTAGGAGTTGTCAGAGAGGATTCTCTGGAAGTAGCCTTCCTCGATGCACTTAACAGCGCCGCCCTTGGAGTCGATCTCATCGATGTATGCGAAGATCTCGGCTTCCATCTTGTCGGTCAGAGCTTCGATAGCGTAAGAACCGGCAAATACGTCAACGGTGTTAACAAGACCAGACTCGCAAGCCATGATCTGCTGAGTACGCAGAGCTACACGGACAGCCTGGGGAGTGGGAAGGGACATAGCCTCGTCGTAAGAGGAGGTAGCGATGGTCTGAACGCCGCCTGCGACAGCTGCGAGAGTCTCGAGAGTAACGCGGACGATGTTGTTGAGGGGCTGCTCAGCAGTAAGAGCAGAACCGCAGGTGTAGCAGAAGATCTTGAGGCGCTGGGTCTCAGGATCGGTGCAGCCGTAACGATCCTTCATGATCTTTGCGAATGCACGGCGAGCTGCACGGAACTTAGCGATTTCTTCAACTACGTCAGTATTAGCGCCGAGGAAGAAGTAGATGTTGCGGGCACAAACGTTGATGTCAACGCCGCGAGCCTGTGCATCATCGAAGTATGCGCACATGTTGGCGAGGGTGAAAGCGATTTCCTGAACTGCGGAAGCGCCTGCCTCGTTGATGTGGTAACCGGAAACAGCGACAGGAGTCCAGTTGGGGAACTTACGGCCGGCGTATTCGATAACGTCAGCAGTGAGCTTAACGCCTGCTGCGGGCGGGAAAGCGTAAGCACCGCGGCAGAAGTATTCCTTCAGACAGTCGTTCTGAATGAAGAAGGAGATGTTGTTGGGGTCGATGCCGTTCTTTTCGCAGAAAGCAACGAGCCAGCCCATCATGATAACGCCGTCAGCGTTAGCAGTAGTACGGATCTGACGAACCTTCTCGAAGGGAACGCCGTCGAACAGAGCTTCGATATCCTGGAGGGAGTCAAGAGCAACGCCAACCTTACCAACTTCGCCGTCAGAAAGGGGATCGGTGGAGTCGAGACCCATCTGAGTGGGGAGGTCCAGTGCGATGGAGAAGCCGGTGCCGCCCTGCTCGATCAGGTAACGATAACGCTCATTAGCCTCTTCTGCAGTTGCAAAGCCTGCATACTGACCCATGGTCCAGAGGCCGTCACGGTACATATTTTCACGGATACCGCGGGTAAAGGGGTACTGTCCGGGTTCGCCGAGCTTTTCAGCAGCGTTGAAGCCCTGAACATCTTCAGGTCCGTATACGCGCTTGAGCTCGTAACCCGTACGAGTTACAAATTTCTTTTCGCTCATCTTTCAAACCACCTAATCAATATTTTTATCAACTTGGTTTTTGCCTGTCCACTTTGCGGCGCAGCATGAAACGATTGCGTGGCACTGCTTTCGTTTTTGCGCTGCTGTGGTCCAAGCGCTTTTGAAGCTTTCTCCCATCCGGAAGAAAGCTCCTCTTCTGAAGGGATATTCCACCCCATTCCATGTCACTAATAATTATTGCAATTTTTGTGCCAAGTGTCAATTGACGATTTACCCTGTTTTTTTCTACATTTTGCATGAATTCATAAAAAGGGGTGTTTCAAAATTGAACACCCCTATGAACACCCGTTAGATTTTGTCGGTTTTGGCCGTTTCTTCCTGAAGCTTTTTCCAAAGTGTGGTACGGCTTATGCCAAGTTCCTGCGCAGCCAATACTCGGTTGTCGTCACACCGCTCAAGAATCAGCTTTATGAGCTGAAGTTCCATCTGCGCAAGCGTTCCGGGGAGCACCCTGAGATAATCCGAATCATCTGTTTTTGGCGTAAATCCACGGCTTTTCAGCTCGCTGGACATGTACTCTCCCACGAACTGCGTATCGTTCATATCAAGCTGCTTCTTTATGACAACGTAGCGTTCTACGCAGTTGACAAGCTCTCTTACGTTGCCGGGCCAACTGTGACGGCACATGAGTTCAAGCGCTTCTGCGCCAAGCCTTCCCGTCGGTCCGTAAAGTTGAGAAAATTCCTGCAGATAATGATCGACCATAAGAGGGATGTCCTCTTTTCGCTCTCTGAGAGGCGGAGATATGAAATTCAGGACCTTGAGTCGGTAGTACAGATCCTCTCTGAAACGTCCCTCAGTTACAAGGTATCCGAGATCTTCGTTGGACGCTGCGATAACTCTTACATCGATCGGTATGACCTTGCTTCCACCGAGTCGCAGCACCTGTTTCTCCTGCAGGACACGCAGCAAACGAGCCTGAAGCTGAACAGGTATCTGGTTTATCTCATCGAGGAATATCGTTCC
>JAFXFT010000189.1 GCA_017513385.1 Oscillospiraceae bacterium
CGCATTCATTGCGGCACCGTTTTTAGCCTGCTAAAGCCCATTTTTTTGCAATTTTTGAAAGTTTGAGTGAAAAATTATTCATTTTTAGCCAAAAAATTGCGTTCGCCCTCTTGATTAAACTAAATTAAGAGTGTATAATAAGTGAACCAATTCAAAAAATTCTTGCAAAGAAGAAGGAGAATCGTTATGAAAAAGTTTATATCCATCCTGCTGGTTCTCGTCCTTGCTCTTGGCCTCGTTGCCTGCGGCAGTGGCAGTTCCGCTACTAAGATGACTATGGGTACCGGCGGTACCTCCGGCACCTACTACGGTTACGGCGGCGTCCTCGGCCAGTACATAAAGAACCATGCCGGCATCGAAGTTACCGTTGTTTCCACCGACGGTTCCAAGGCTAACATTCAGGGCATTGCTTCCGGCGACTATCAGCTGGGTACTGTCCAGTCCGACGTTATGGCTTACGCTTGGGAAGGCACCCGTTCCTTCGAGTCTGACGGCAAGGTTGATTCCTTCCGCGTCGTTGCCGGTCTCTACGCTGAGGCTGTTCAGCTCGTAACCATGGATCCCGAAATCAAGAGCGTTGCTGACCTGGCCGGCAAGTCCGTTTCCATCGGTGCTCCCGGTTCCGGCGTTTACTTCAACGCTATCGACGTTCTTACCGCTGCCGGTCTCACCGAGAGCGATATCAACGCCCAGTATCAGAGCTTCGCAGACAGTGCTGACGCTCTGAAGGACGGCAAGATCGATGCTGCATTCATCGTTGCCGGCGCTCCCACCCCCGCTATCACCGAGCTGTGCACCACCAACAATGCTTACCTCGTTCCCATCGACGGCGCTGTTGCTGACGCTCTGATGGCTTCCTGCCCCTTCTACACCACCTATTCCATCCCCGCAGGCACCTACAACGGCCAGACCGAGGATGTTACCACCGTTACCGTTAAGGCAACCCTCATCGTTTCCGCTTCTGCTAAGGAAGACGATGTTTACAAGCTGACCAAGGCTATCTTCGATAACATCGATGCTATTACCAAGGAAAATGGTAAGGGCGCTGAGCTCAGCATTGAGAATGCCACCAGCGGTATGACCGCTCCCTTCCATGCAGGTGCTGCCAAGTACTTCGCTGAAAAGGGTGTAACCGTCGAAACCAAGTAATCCCCCGCCTATTTTGGTAACTCTGGCTGCGGCGATTCTTCGCCGCAGCCATTTCCTATAGAAACTCAAGGAGGCACACCGATGGCATTATTCCGCAAAAAAACACCACTAACAGAAGAAGGTCCTATGGATCTTGATGCTGTTATGAAAAAATACGACCAGGAGTCAAACGTTCGTATTTGGGAAGGCAAACCCAAAATCGTCGTTACATGTATTCTGGCCGCATTTTCCATTTTCTGTATTTATGTCACTCTCTTCGCCAGCTGGCTCGAGGAGCTTCGTCTTACTTCTTTCGTAGCTTTTATCGTCTTCCTCGGCTATTTGGTATTCCCCGCCCGTAAGGGTGTGCAGAAAGTAAACTATCTCCCTTGGTATGACGTTGTTCTCATGATTGTGGGAACTGCATCTTTCCTTTACTTCACCTTCAACGCCCTCACCATTATCCAGCAGGGCAGCAATTTCCAGTGGTATCAGATCATTATTGGTATTATCGGTATTCTCTCTCTTGCAGAGGTCTGCCGCCGCAGCGTTGGCCTCCCCATTCTTATCGTGGCCGCCTGCTTCCTGATATACGCTCTTATCTGGGGTCTTTCCAACCCCTCTCTTTGGGGCAAGCTGAACTATTCTGTTCGCTACCTTTTCTACAGCAAGGAAGGTATCCTCTCTACCCCTATCAACGTATGTTCCAAGTTCATCGTTGTATTTATCATCTTCGGCGCATTTCTTGAGCGCACCGGCATTGCCGATTTCTTTATTCAGATTGCTAATTCCCTTGTGGGTCGCTTCTCCGGTGGCCCCGCCAAGGTTGCTGTTGTAGCCTCCGCACTTGAAGGTATGGTTTCCGGTTCCTCCGTTGCTAACACCGTAGGCTCCGGTGCCGTTACAATCCCCCTGATGAAAAAGACTGGCTATAAGCCCGAATTTGCAGCCGCAGCCGAAGCCTCCGCTTCCACCGGCGGTCAGATAATGCCCCCCATCATGGGTGCCGCTGCATTTCTTATGGCTGACTACGTCCAGCTGCCTTACAGCCAGATCGTCGTCAAGGCCATTCTCCCCGCAGTTCTTTATTTCGCAGGTATTTTCATTTCCGTTCACCTTGAAGCTAAGAAGCAGGGTCTGCGCGGTCTTACCAAGGACGAGCTGCCTCGCCTCCTCCCTCTTCTCAAGAAGACCTATCTGCTGCTTCCCCTGGTAATGCTCATTTACCTCGTCGGCACCAGCCAGCGCAGCATTCAGTATGCAGCCGCTCTGTCTATCATCGCCTGCATCGTAGTTTCCCTTTTCAACAAGGGTAACCGCATCACCCCCAAGCGGCTCCTTGAGGCTCTTGCAGCCGGCGGTCAGGGTACCATCACCGTTGCCGCAGCCTGCGGCGTTGCCGGTATCATCGCCGGTACCATCACCATGACCGGTCTTGCAAACATGCTCATCAACGGCATTCTTGCTCTTGCAGGCAACACTGTTATTATCGCCCTCTTCCTCACCATGCTCTGCTGCATAGTCCTTGGTATGGGCGTTCCCACCACCGCTAACTACTGCATCATGGCCGCCACCTGCGCCCCCATTCTGGTTCGTATGGGCGTTCCCGCTGTTGCAGCTCACTTCTTCGTATTCTACTTCGGTATCGTTGCCGACCTTACTCCCCCGGTAGCCCTTGCTGCTTACGCCGGTGCAGCAATAGCTCAGGCCAATCCCATGAAAACGGCATTGACGGCAACAAAGCTGGCAATAGGCGCGTTTATTGTTCCCTACATATTCGCACTGAACCCTGCAATGCTGCTTATCGACACCGGAGTCGGTGAAGTAATTCTCATTGCCATTACCTCTATTATAGGCATCTTCGGCGTATCCTCCGCTTTGGAGGGCTACCTGCTGAGAGATATGCCCTGGTATCAGCGCATTCTCAGCCTTGCAGGCGGTCTCCTGCTCATCTATCCCGGTATCGTTACCGACCTTATCGGTCTCGCCCTCGTTGCTATCGTTGTTATCCTCCAGATCATCAGCAGACAGCGCACTCCCAGAGTTGCCGCCTAAACCACATCAAAAAAAAGCCAAGCTGCTAAATGCAGCTTGGCTTTTTTTGTCCTATACAATTGCTTTATACATCGTCACAAGTCCGGCGCTGAGCAGCACTCCTCCAACAATATCGCTAACCCAATGTACTCCGGAAATAAGTCTGCCAATTACCATAAATACAACAAAAGCAGTAATTATACAAGCAACACCTCGTCTAATTACATTGTTCTTTATACGTACGTTAAGCTGCATTACAGCTGTCGGCATAACACACAGCACAAGCATAGTTGTCGACGAAGGGTAAGATACTTCCAATATTCCGCCGATCAATACAGGTCTATAATTCACGGTAACTATTTCAAAGAAGATATATACCGCCAACACAAGGATATAGAACCCGCCAAGAACCAGGATGCTTCGATCAACTTGCGAAATCCGTTTTCGCATAACCCATTGTACAAGCCCGAGTATCGCAAAAGCCAGTGCAAAGGCAATCGGTACCAGTCCCAGCCAGTCGGTAACCGTATACAGCCCCATATGCACACCTGTAAGCCGATGCACAAAACCGTTAATGGAAGCAAATCCAACCGATGCCCCCTGCGGACCTATCTCTCGAACATCAACGAAGCAGACCGCTGCAGTCCACAGTATAAACACAGCCAGCAGACTTATCTCAATGCAAAAACTCCTTTTAGCTTCTTTCTTCAATTTCAACCAACCTTTCTTTGCGTATTTCAGTTTCACTCAAATACACTGTATAGAAAGGTTTTAATTATAACAAGAAACGTTGGGTCACACCGATGACACGTTTCGTATCATCGCCATTTGATGAGCATTAAGCCCTTTATAACAAGGAATATAAACAAAAATGCTGCTGCATACGGCTGCTGGCTTATAATAAAAACAAGCGCAGCTATCGCATTCAGCCCTAATGATATTTTGTTCTTATTGTTCACCCAAAAAGCTTTACGGTAGTTTTGCAGCACAAGAGTCAGGATTCCCAGTACAGCAGTTGCAATAACAGCTGCTAAATAAACCGCTCGCAGGTATGATTCAATTCCACTAAGTCCCAAAAGTGAAACGGTCTGTATCGCCCCATTTGCCTTATCACCGAAGAAGGGCAGGAAAAAGAACATCACAATACTCAGGTCAAGCAGCCCAAATACCATGTCGCGCAAATGCATTTCTTTATTTTTAGTATCTTCTTCAGCAATTATCAGCAGTTCATCTCCCGACAGCAGTTCGTCTATAGTTATACCGAAAAACTTCGCTATAGCTTTCATGGATTCAATATTCGGGTAACCTCTGCCGGACTCCCATTTTGAAACTGCAGTTCGGGACACATAAAGTGTCTCGGCCAACTCCTCCTGTGTAAGTCCTTTTTGTTTTCTCAGTTCCTGTAATTTCTCATTAAATTCCATTCTAATGCGCTCTTTTCCATAGGTTCTTTGCTTGAATACTATCATAGTAATGCATATTATGCAATAACAGGAGCGGTTCACCGAACCGCTCCTGTTATTTGTTGCTCTTATATAAGGTTAATTATAAGCTGTGATATCAATGCCGCTCCGCATGCACCTATCGCAACCTTGAAGAGGTTGCCGTCTATCCATGCAATAATGAGTGCGGCAACAAAGCCTATAGTAGAGCTTGTTACGTTACCGGTTGCGCTGAGTATTGCCGGGAAGGTCATTACAGACAGAGTAACGTAAGGCATATAGTGGAGGAAAGACCTTACAAAACGGTTCTTTATCTCCTTGCGGAAAATAGTCAAGGGCAGCAGGCGTATTAAATAGGTAACACCTGCCATGACCAGTATGTAGATATAGATATTATTTTTCACTTGGCAGCCTCCTCACTCTCTTCTTCCTTAACAGGGAAAAGGATCGCTGCTGCCGCGGAAATTATAACCGTTAGAATGATGATCTTGAATCCGGAGGATATATCCTTTATCACCGGTATGAGGGCAAATGCACCGCTGAGGAGCATGGACACAACCACTATACCGGCAATGACCTTATCTTTACGGGCAGAGGGTATAACTACGGAGATAAACATACCGTATAGGGCTATACTCATTGCACCGGTTACAACAGCGGGAAGTATTCCACCTGCCGCTGCACCAACGAAGGTACCGAACACCCATCCGGGCGAGGCTACCACCATCATGCCGTATGTAAAGAATGGGTTTAGTTTACCCTGCCTTGATACAGACACGGCGAATATCTCGTCAGTTATGTCGAAGGCTATCAAAAAGCGATGAAAAAATCTCATACTGCTGGACAGCTTCTGTGACAGCGAGCAGGACATAAGCAGATAGCGGAGGTTTACTATGATCTCTGTCAGTGCCATGTCCCAATATCCGGCGCCTGCCGCAATTATGCCAAGGGCGGCAAACTCACCGGCTGAGGCATGTATTGAAAGTGACATCAGCGCTGCTTGAATAGAGCTCAGTCCTGTCTGCTTAGCTGCAATGCCAAGGGTAAATGATACGAAAAAGTAACCTAAACCAACGGGTATACCGTGGTGTATACCACTTTTAAACTCTTGTAAATTCACTTTTCTTCCGGCTGATTTTACCGTTTTCTCCATTTGTTCTTCCATTTCACACATTCCCAATTATCAAATGAAGGGACTGCAGGTGCAGTCCCTCTCCTTATATTCGATTATTCCTCTGCGGGCTTTTCTTCCTCACATTCACAGCAACACTCTGCTTCTGCGTCAGGTTCCTCAACAGCAGCTTCCTCAGCAGCGGTTTCTTCGATTTCGTATACTTCAACTACGATATCGTCATCGTCCACTACTTCGTACTCAGTGAAATCCTCATCGGGATTTTCAGCCTTGATAACCTCAATCTCAGCCTGCTTGTCGGCAATGATAGCCATTGCAGCATCAATTCTGGCGCAGGCATCCTTCATGGGCTCGTGGGGATCTACCTGGAAATAGTCATAATAAATCTTACCTATCTCCTGATAAGCCTTTCTTATATCGTCCTTCTGAGCAAGTATCTCAGCGTTGAGCTTACCGATCTTTGCAAGGTCCTTCGCCTTCTCTGCAGCGTCCTTGGTCTTTTCTGCAGCTACCTTTGCAAAGCCTGCTGCCTTCTCAGCCAGCATCTCTGCTGCTTCGCTGAAGCTCTTCTTAAAATTATCGAATTTTGCCATAAGTATTCTCCTCTCTTATATTTCGTCATCCAAAGATGTATCTTCGGATATACTCACTTCTACAGGCTCTACAACGGGAGCATCAAGCTCATCGTCCTCGCTCTCATCAAGGGTACTTCCCTTCTTGAGCAGTTCAAGAGCAGATGCAAAATCCTCGTCGTATACTTCTTCTTCACTCTCACCGCCAAAGGCTGCTGCAGCTGCTTCAACGGCTGCGGCTTCCATTGCGGCCTTATTATCGCGATTTACCCACAGTTCTTCGGGCTCAGGATTACGGGACAGGCGCACGAAAAGAACGGCACCGAGGCCACCGATAACGCAGAGCAGTGCAACCAGCTGAGATACTCTCAGATTGCTGCCGAAAAGATACAGGCTGTCGGTACGCAGGCTCTCGATCATTGCTCTGCCGAGACCGTACCAGGCTAAGTACAGCAGGAACACCTCTCCGTCAAACTTGCGCTTCTTAGAGTATAAGTGAAGAATGACGAAGCCGATGATATTCCAAAGACTTTCATACAGGAAGCAGGGGTGGTAATAGAAGGTACCATACTGGTTGGTAAGACCCATACGCCATGCCACAGTGGTCTTTACACCGTATGC
>JAFXFT010000190.1 GCA_017513385.1 Oscillospiraceae bacterium
CCATAATCACATGAAAGCCAAACACTTTTTTGTAGAATTCAACAGATTTATCTATATCAGTCACTACAAGCATAGGATTCTTAATTTTCATCAACTGTACCTCCACAAATTCAAGTTTGCAGGTCTGCGATTGCTTAAAGTAGTCTATTCCTTATTCTCATTTTCAAGCTCTATCTGCGCCTTATGCTTGCTTCCAACACGAACCGATGAGCCGTATGAAGAGCCACGGCTGATAATATCGGTGCCGTAACGCCCGCGAATATTATCCACAGCCTTATCTATTTTCCGCGCCTTGTCCTTTTTCTCATCGAAAAACAGCGATTGCTGCACGTAGTCCTCTTTTGTTATGTCCGATACTGCTACACCCAACAGACGCAATGGTGTAGTACCGTCCCACAATTCCGCAAACAGCAGCTTTACTATCTCATATATTTCTGAGGTTATGTCCGTTGCCTCGTCCAGTTTTTTCTGATGCGAGCGTGTTTTGAAGTCATTTGAGCGCGCAGTAACCGATACGCAGTATGCCTTCGCGTTATCCGCCCGCATGCGGGCTGCAACGCTGTCCGAAAGAGCAAGCAGTATAACATTAGCCTGCTCAAAATCCGTAACGTCCGTCTCCAGCGTAGTGGAATTACTATACCCCTTCGCTTCCTCGCGTTCAGCAAGAACCGGAGTATCGTCCCTGCCATTGGCATAATCAAGGAGCATAGCCCCCAATTTATTACCCAACAGGAACTGCGCTCTTTCCGGCTCCATGGCTGCCAGTTCTCCTATTGTGCGGATATTCGCCGTTTCCAACCGCTCTGCTGTGGCTCTGCCTACGGAAAACAGCTCACGCACCGGCATCGGCCACATTTTACTCGGCACTTCCTCCGGAAATAAAGTATGCACCTTATCCGGCTTTTCAAAATCGCTTGTCATCTTTGCCAGCAGCTTATTGCGGCTTATAGCTACGTTGACGGTAAATCCCAGCTCATCTCGAATGGTGTCCTTTATCGTATGGGCAATCTCTACAGGGTCGGGATAAATAAGCGACGTACCGCTCATATCCAGAAAACACTCGTCAATGGAATACTTCTCCACCACAGGAGCGTATCTGCGGCATATATCCATAAACGCACGCGAATTTTTCTCATACAGCTTGAAGTCGGGGCGAGCAAGATACAAGTCCGGGCATTTGCGCAGAGCCATACCAACCGGCTCACCGGTCTTTACTCCGAACTTTTTGGCAGGTATTGACTTGGCAAGGATTACGCCTGTACGCTTTTCCCTGTCGCCGCCTATAGCCGACGGAATGAGGCGCAGATCCTCTTCCCCCGCCGCAACTCGTTTTGCCGCCTCCCATGAAAGGAACGCGCTGTTCACGTCCACGTGGAATATTAACTTTTCCATATCAGCGCCCCCTTTCTTTTTGTATTCTATCACACCTTGCCACCAATATACAAGAAGACCCTGAACATTTGTTCAGGGTCTTTCATATTACTTAAGTCTTGCTTCGTTATGCTGTTTGATCAGCTTAACAACCGTACCGGAAAGCAGGAAGAGGGCTATAAGGTTGGGAATTGCCATAAGACCGTTGAATGTATCGGCAATACCCCAAAGCAGGCCGAGATCCATGGTTGCTCCAACGATAGCCATGAGGGAATATACAACCATGAAGGGCTTTATCCACTTCTCGGAAGCCACGAACTCAAGGCAGCGTGCGCCATAAAGCCCCCAGCTGAGAATGGTGGAGAATGCGAAGCAGCACATCGCGATAGCAGTGAAGATGGTTATCCAGTTGCCGTAAGTTGCAACAAAGCCGCTGATGGTAAGCTCTGCACCGGCAGCTGCGCCGTAATTAACAGCAACACCACTGCAGAGAATGGTAAGAGCGGTAAGAGTGCAGATGATAATGGTATCTGCAAATACCTCGAAGATACCGAAATAACCCTGCTCAACAGGATCCTTTACATCGGAGGTAGCGTGAGCGATGGAACCGGTACCAAGGCCGGCTTCATTGGAGAAGATACCGCGGGAAACACCCCTGCGCATACTGATAAACATACTGCCCACAATACCGCCGGTAACAGCCTTCGGATTGAATGCACCTTCGAATATGGCAGCAAAAACTCCGGGAACATGCTTGATATTGATAATAATAACACCAATGCCAAGAACTACATACAGAACTGCCATGAAGGGAACCAGCTTCTCCGTAACCTTACCGATACGCTTGATACCGCCAAGGAGGACAAGAGCAACAACAATAGTAATAATAATACCAATAACAAGGCTAACAATGCCAGTGCGCTCCGCGCCAATAACATTGAAGCTGGTGAGGGCGGTGTTTATTGCGGTGGTAATGGTGTTTACCTGAGTAGCGTTACCGGTACCGAATACAGTGATTACACCAAATACAGCATAGAGCACCGCAAGAAAACGCCAGCGCTTGCTGAGACCATTCTTGATGTAGTACATGGGACCACCAACATAGTCCCCGTGAGCATTTCTTTCACGGAAGTGAACTGCCAAAGTAACTTCTGCAAACTTAGTACACATACCAAGAAGTGCGGATACCCACATCCAGAACACAGCACCGGGTCCACCGAGAGCAATAGCGCCTGCAACACCGGCTATATTACCGGTACCAACAGTAGCAGCGAGAGCGGTACAAACTGCCTGGAACGGAGTTATGGCACCTTTACCGGCACTTTCCTTTGCAAAAAGCTTGCCTATAGTAGCCTTTATCGCAGCAGGAAACTTTCTGAACTGTATGAATCCAGATCTGACACTGAGCAAAATGCCTACGCCAATGATACAAATCATTGCGGGCACGCCCCAAACGAAGCCGTTTACGGCATCGTTGATTTTTTCAATAAAACTCAAAATATCTTCCATTATTATTCCTCACATCTCAAAAAATGAACGCATTCATTATATACCATTTCAGTATTGCTGCCAAGTTTTTTTTGCATATTTCAGGACAATATACATTTAAATTTTGCATAAAACTACCTCCACTGCGTATTTAAAACGCAGCGGAGGTCTTACTTTAGATATTAAGATAACCTTTAAGTACTTTCAGTGTATTCCATACGCCGTCTACATGGCTGCGTTCATATCCGTGGCTTGCATAAACACCGGCACCTATAAGACCATGGCGGATATCGCTGCCTGCGCTAAGCGTAGCCTCTACGTCGGAACCGTAGTGAGGATATACATCAACTGCATAATCGGCATTTTCCTTCTTGGCAGCGGCTATAAGCTTACCAACCACATCATAGCTGTAGGGACCGCCGGAATCCTTTGCGCAGATGGAAACCTGCTTTTCGGTGCACTGCAGGCCGTCACCAACGCAGCCCATATCAACGCTTATTGCTTCAGTTACGCCCGCGGGAACACTGCCTGCGCCGCCGTGGCCAACTTCTTCGTAAACTGTAACGTGGACATACACCTTGCGTTCGGGAGCAATGCTGTTATCCTTGAGATACTTGGCGAGACCGAGCAAAATACCTACAGACAGCTTGTCGTCAAGGAAACGGCTCTTGATATATCCGGAATCGGTAATGCGGGTGCGGGGATCAAAGGCGACTATGTCACCCACCTCAATGCCTAACTTACGGGTATCGTCAGCAGACTTTACATCCTCGTCCAGCAGCACCTCGGTAGTGTCAAAGCTGCGCTTGGTGCTTGCGTACTCGCCGTTTACATGGACGGACGCGTTGCAGAGCTGCAAAGTGCCTTCGATGACCTTGCCATCACGGGTATGTACGCGCACATTTTCGG
>JAFXFT010000191.1 GCA_017513385.1 Oscillospiraceae bacterium
ACGATAATTTTATTATATAAACGTAGGGAACGGTCTTGACCGTTCCGCATACATCATCCGAAGGCAGTAAACCAGCAAGTGGAGCGCCGGGGGCGGCGCTCCCTACAGTCGTTAATTTTACCGCATTACAATCGGAACGCTCAAGAGCGTTCCCTACGAAAGAAAACGCCCCCCGCACCGATTTAAATCGCAAACATTTTCAATCCGGTTTACAACACCTTTCCATCTATGCTATAATGTCAACATTATACAAATAACCACAGGTGAAGAAAGGAAGATGAAAATGGGCTCTCGTTATGAGCACGTATTTGCCCCCATTCGCATTCGCGGCGTAGACTTCAGAAACCGTATTGAGCTTGCGCCCCCCTCCCTCAATCTTGCAAGTCTTGATCACAAGGTCACTCACGAATTTGTTGACCTGAACCGTTCCATCGCCTACGGCGGTGCTGCCATTCTCTCTGTCGGCAACGTCATGGTTGACATTGCTGAATGCTGCAACGAGGAACTGCAGTTGGACATGAGCACCGATGAGTGCATTCTGCCTCTCAGCTGGTTCTCCCAGATGTGCGAGGGCTTCGGCGCTCACGCCTCTCTCGAAATCAACCACGGCGGCAAGGACGCTCAGTTTGCCCGCACCGGTCACGCCGCCTACGCCCCCTCCGAGTATTACTCCACCTGGGAGCTGATAAACGCCAAGGCCGAGGGCCGCGAACCCCTCAAGACCATTGAGATGACCCGCGAGCATATCCACGAAACCGTTGAAAAGTACGCCATGGCAGCTCTCCGCGCCAAGAAGGCCGGCATGCGCATGTGCATGATCCACGGTGGTCACGGCAACCTTATCAGCCAGTTCTCCAGCCCCCTGTACAACTTCCGCACCGACGAATACGGCGGCAGCCTCGAAAACCGCGCCCGCTTCACCATTGAGGTTCTCGACCGCGTGCGCGAGGTTGTGGGTGAGGACTTCGTAATTGAGTTCCGTATCTCCGCCGACGAGATTAAGCCCGGCGGCATGGGCTACGATGAAACTCTGCAGTACATAGCCATGATTCAGGACAAGATCGACATTCTCCACGTTTCCGCCGGTCTCCACGGTGAATTTGACTACATGCGCTACTGGTGGCAAAACTACATGATGGACCGCGAATTCAACGTACACTATGCAGCAGCTATCAAGAAGGAATTCCCCAACCTGCTTATCAACACCGTTGGCTCCATTATGAACATTGAGCGTGCCGAGTACATCATTGCAAACGGCATGGCTGACTTCGTTTCCATGTGCCGTCCCCTGCTGGCTGACCCCGAAATGCCTCGCAAGTACGCCGAGGGTCGCGAGGCAGAGCATCGTCCCTGCCTGCGCTGCCAGTACTGCGGCGGTTTGAACAATAAGGTTATCGGCTGCGCCGTCAACCCCTTCCTTGGTAACGAGCGTGAGTTCCCCCTTGGCCGCGTACAGAAGGCCGACGTAAAGAAGCGCGTTGCCGTTATCGGCGGCGGCCCCGCCGGCATCACCGCTGCACAGATACTTTGCGACCGCGGTCACGATGTTACCCTCTACGAAAAGTCCGACAAGCTGGGCGGCGCTCTGCGCTATGCCGCTCTGCCCTCCTTCAAGCAGGACATGGCAGACTACGTCAAGTATCTGCTCAATCAGGCTGAGACCTGCGGCGCAAAGATTCTGCTCAACACTGAGGCTACCCGAGAAATGCTTGAAAAGGAAAATTACGACGGCATCATCGTTGCCATTGGCGCAGATCCCATCTTCCCCAAGCTTCCCGGTATCGACAAGCCCCACGTTCACTGGGCTCCCGAGGTCGACGCAGGTGAGAAGCCCTGCGGACAGAAGGTAGTTGTAGTCGGCGCCGGCTCCGTTGGTCTTGAGGCTGCTATCGACCTTAAGAAGGAAGGCAAGGAAGTTACCGTCATCGAGCTGCAGGACGATTACCAGAATCTGCAGGCTTCCTCCAGCGTTATCGCAACCGAAATGCTGAACGTAGTCGATGAGCTTCAGCTGGAGGTACGCCTCTCTCACAAGCTCATGGAAGTCACCGACGATGCTGTTATCTGCCAGAACACCAAAACCGGCGAGACCGTCACCATTCCCGCCGACACCGTTCTGCTTGCTATGGGCGTACGTCCGAGAATTGACGAGGCCAATTCCCTGCGCCGCGCCTGTCCCGAGACCAGTTCCTTCCTCATAGGCGACTGCCTCTATGTAGGCAAGAACGTTGCCGCCGCTACTCAGGGCGCACTGAAAGCCGCCGCTTATATGTAATCAAACCCGACAGCGCAGTGGAAATCCACTGCGCTGTTCAGCTTGTACACGGAATCCTGTTTAACGCAAGTGCAATGTTGCAGGAATGTTGCGTAAGCTTGACATTCGACACGGCTTCCCCCTCCGAGGGGAAGCTGGCGGCGAAGCCGTCTGATGAGGGGATTCGCGCAAGCGAATAAGAAATGTGTGTTATTGCACCATAGTACATAGCTGCCTTTCGGCAGACCCTCATCCGTCATTTGCTTTGCAAATGCCACCTTCTCCTCAAGGGAGAAGGCTGTCTACGCTATCGCCACTGCGCTGTTATTACACGCGCGGAACATTTTCCATAATTTTTGCGTCTTATAGGCAAAACTTTAAAAGGAGCGTGCATGAGCATGAAGCGACTGAGATGGATAATTCCCGTGGTTCTGCTGATAGTCATTATCGCTGTGGCAGCTTTCATATTAAGCCGCGGCACTGTCGGCTACTGCATCGTTGCGGACAACAGCAGCCGTATCATTGTCATGGACAACTCCCCAGTGGTGCTTTCCAACCGAACCTTCGACAAAAACGCCCTATACAAATACGATACAGGCGACAAGCTGCTGATACTTCACAGCGCTGTTCGGGAATCTTTTCCCGGCGGCACCGACGTATACTTCTGCATGAAAATAGACGAAGGCAGCGCCAAAGATATTCCCGAAGATGTTTTCTTGAGCCTTTATGAATTGGGATGGCTTTCCGAGGGCTATCTCGAGGCTATTGACATTATTCCTCCGGAGATCAAAAAAGATACTTCTCCCGATGAGCCTGTCTCCTACGATGCGCCCTCCTATGCCTTTACCGCTCAGTACGTCCGCACGGACGTTATGGGCGATGCAGGTGACTTTCCCTCCGTTATCGTGCTGAACACTTTTGACGAGCTAAATGCGTACATCGAGGATAACCGGGAGCTTTTTGACCTTGAGAGCGAATTTATCGACGCAGTTGCCCGCTATGACGAAGAATATTTCCTCCGTCAGAATATTGTGCTTATCCGACTTGAGGAGGGCAGCGGCAGCATTCGCCATGAGCTGACCGACGTTCGCAGAAACGACCTCGGCAGATGGCAGCTCAGCCTTGACCGCGTCACCCCCGAAGTGCAGACCGCCGACATGGCGCAATGGCACATCATTCTTGAGGTGCAGATGGGCAAGGTTATAGACGCAGATGACGCCATCTCCCTTGTTTTTGATTCCTACACTCCCGTTTCTTTTTCCTATGGACCATATACGATGACGCTGGACATTCCCGAGGGCTGGGAGTTTGAAGAGGTCATCGATGACTACAGGCAGGGTATTCATTTCCGCCCAAAGGATGAAACCGACGGTTGGGTCGCGCTGTATTACTACAGAGGCTTCGGTGTATGCGGAACAGGGCTTGAATCCCGTGAGTTGAAGCTGACTAACGGCTTCAAAGGCTCTGCCGGCTATTACGACGGCAATTCCGTTTGGAGCTTCATAACCATTGATACCGCCGATTATTACGTTTTCCTCAACGAGGGTGCAGACTGGCTCTCCAATTACGAGGACGAGGTATTC
>JAFXFT010000192.1 GCA_017513385.1 Oscillospiraceae bacterium
TCTTTTACATAGCCCATGCAGCGACCCCATATAAGGAGCTTGCCCGCGTCGCTGTCGGCGTGGCCCTCAGGCCAGAGGTACTTGCAGATGCCGTCCTCGAAGCCCCACGCGTCTGCGGTAATGTCATTGGTGCTCAGTGTAGCAACTGCGATGCCCTTGGATGCGAAGTCCACAGGGGGAAGTCCGGAGAATATGCCCTCGAGGGACATGCCGATGGTTACAAGCAGTGGAGGATTTTCCACGCCCATAGGCATTTGCAGCTTGAAGGGGAAGGAGAACACGCCGGTTTCGTATTCCAGCTCGATAGTTACAAGCTCAACGCGGGTATGAGCCTTGCCATCCATGCCCCAGTCGGAATCGTAGCCCACGCGGGCGCTTTCGCGGATAGCCACAGGCTCTGCGGGCAGCTTACCGACCCAGTTTTCCTGCAGCAGCTCAAGTATCTCGCCTCTTCTGCGAGACCAATCAGCACCGCTAACTTCGGTGCCGTCATTGAAGCGGAGAATCTCCGGCAGATTCAGGTATTTAAGTATCTGTTCCATAATTGCCTCCCATTGTTAAAAAGTTTTTTATTTAGCGTACCACATTATTGATAAAAACGCAAATGTCTCAAGTAAAAAGGAGAATGAAAAAATGGAAGCTTATCGCAATACATCTCTCCCCTTTGCCGAGCGAGCCGCGGATCTCGTTTCCCGCATGACGCTCGAGGAAAAAATCGGTCAGTTGTCCTTTGACGCAGAGGCGATCCCCCGCCTTGGCGTACGCGAGTGGACATGGTGGAATGAAGCATCCCACGGTGTCATCACCGTTTTCAGCACGTTCAGCGAGGCTAGCTCCTTCCCCGTCTGTCTTGCTCTCGCCAACACATGGGATCCCAAGCTGGTTGGAGAGGTCGCAACTGCCATCTCCGATGAGATGCGCGCCATACATAACACCACTGGCAAGGAGCTGGACTACTGGTGCCCCACCGTCAACATGGGCCGCGATCCCCGCTGGGGCCGCAATGACGAAGCATTCGGCGAAGATCCCCTGCTGGCAGGCAAAGTAGCCGCCGCCTATGTTCGTGGTATACAGGGTCCTGAGGACGGCTACATTAAAGCCATCTCCACCCCAAAGCACTTTGCCGTAAATAACAGCGAGTATAACCGCAATTCCTCCTCCAGCAATGTGGACGAGGCAACTCTGCGCGAGTATTATCTGCCCGTATTTGAGCGCTGCATCCGCGAGGGCGGCGCCGGCAGCGTAATGACCGCCTACAACCGCATCTCCGGCATCCCCTGCTCCGCCAACGAGCATCTGCTGCAGGATATTCTCTATGATGAATGGGGCTTCGACGGCTACATCGTTTCCGATGACGGCGCCGTGGGCGACGTCGGTCCCAACTACAACCTCATGTGGGGTCAGCCCCGCGGTCATTTCTACGGCGAGACCATGGCGGAGGCCTGTGCCCTCAGCCTTAACGCAGGTACCGACATATGTGTCGGCAACGATTACCGCGCATGGCTGAAAACCGCCCTTGAACAGGGGCTCACCGACGAGGACAGCATGGACAGAGCGCTTGTCCGCTGCTTTACAGCCCGTTTCGCCCTCGGCGAATTCGATAACCCCGAACAACTGCCTTGGCACGGACTCGGTCAGGAGGATATTTGCAGCGAGAAGAACGCCGAAATTGCTCTGCGCGCAGCTGAGGACTCCTTCGTACTTATGCGCAATGAGGATAATCTGCTGCCCCTCAAGCCCGAGAAGGGTAAAAAGCTGCTGGTTATCGGTCCCAACGCGATTTACCGCCAGATGGGCAGCTATTCTATCGGAGGCTTTGCCGACACACGCGTAAGCGTTCCTCCTCTTCAAGGTATCCGCGAGCTTGGTCAGCAGCTTGGCTTCACTGTTGATTACGCTAAGGGCTGGCAGCTTTCCGACGGTCGCGTGGAGGGTGACGGCGCTGACAAGCACCCCGTACTCCGCCGCGCCGCAGCCGAGGTTGGTATGGAGCTTGACGAGTATCTTGATTGGCGCACCCCCGACCATGTAAAGGAGATTCTCCGCAAGCGTTCCGAAAAGATGGCCGAACTGTTCACAGGCGAAATGCCCGCGCCCCGTCACCCCGTAAATGACCCCGATATAGACCGCCCCGCAGATGAGCTTTGGGCAGAGGCACTTAAAAAGGCCGCCGAGGCTGATGCTGTCATCGTAATTGCAGGCACTGACCCCAGTGTAACCAGCGAGGGACGCGACCGCGCCAACCTGCTGCTGCCCTATAATCAGAATGAAAAAATCCTTGAGCTTTTGAAGGTCAATCCCAAAACGGCCGCCGTTATAATCTCCGTTGGCCCCGTCTGCGGTCAGTTCCTCACCGAAACGCCCGCAGTTGTATGGGCTCCCTACCCCGGTGAAAGTCAGGGCAAGGCGCTGGCGAATATGCTCTTCGGTCTTGTCAGCCCCTCCGGGCGCAGCAGTGAAACATGGTACCCCGACGACAGCTGCCTGCCTCACATTTCCGACTACGGCATCAAGCCCCTCGACACCCCCCATCAGCTTGGCCGCACCTATCTCTACTGGCTGGGAGAGAGCCTTTTCCACTTCGGTCACGGACTCAGCTACACCAGCTTCAGCTATGAGAACTTCCGCCTTGAAAAGGACAGCTACGCCCCCGGCGAGACTATCCGCGCCTTCGTAACCA
>JAFXFT010000193.1 GCA_017513385.1 Oscillospiraceae bacterium
CCCACCGACGCAGCGGCAAAGTTCCAGTTCGTCTACGTCAAGGACATCGCCCGCATGATAATGGCAGCTATAGGCAACGAGCAGGCATACAACCAGATTTTCAATCTCGCCGCTCCCGACGAGATCGATTACAACAGCTTCCTTGCCGAGCTTGAAAAGGCAAACGGCGGCAAGGTGGACATCGTTCCCATGACCTGCGCCGAAATCACTCAGCAGCAGGTTCCCCTGCCCTTCCCCATGCAGTATGACGAGCTCTATGACGGCAGCAAGATCGTTGACACCCTCGGCGTGGGCTATACTCCCTTCACCGAGGCATTCAAGGAGACCTTTGATATCTATATGAAGGCAATGCGCGGCTAAAATCGTCCAAAACATACTTGCGCAGTAGACTTATATGTGTTATTCTTTTGCTATCAATTTAATTTAAAATAAGGAGAGAGTACCATGAAAGATTTCGCAGGAAAAGTAGCATTTATCACCGGCGGCGCTTCCGGCGCAGGTCTTGGCTATGCCCAGATCTTCTCCGAGGCAGGCATGAAGGTTGTTATCGGCGACTATCGTGAGGATCACCTCAATGACGCCAAGGAGTATTTCAAGGACAAGGACGCACAGGTTCACTTCATTAAGCTGGACGTTTCCGACAGAGATTCCTATGCAGCAGCAGCCGACGAAACCGAGAAGGTATTCGGCGTGCCCGATCTGCTTATCCTCAACGCAGGCGTTAACGTATTCGGCCCTGCAGAAGCTTCCACCTATGACGACTTTGACTGGGTTGGCGGCGTTTGCTACGGCGGCGTTGTAAACGGTCTCGTTACCTTCGTTCCCCGCATGATCAAGGCAGGCCCCGGCCGCCACATCGGCGCTACCGTTTCCTGGGGCGCATTCGGCGCAGGCCCTGTTACCGCTCCCTACTCCGCAGCTAAGGCAGCTGCCCTGAACCTGCTGGAGAGCTATTGGATCGCCCTCAAGCCCTACGGCATCGGCGTAAGCGCAATCGTTCCCGCAAATATCCGCTCCAAGATCTACGAGGCTGCCACCATCGGCCGTCCCGAGCAGTACGGCAACACCGGCTACAACGTATCCGATGACACCCAGAAGCTGCTTGCAGGCATCCACGCCAGCGGCATGGATCCCCGCGTTCTCGCTCAGTGGCTCAAGAAGGGCATCGAGGACGAAGTATTCCTCGTAGTTCCCTATGAGCACGGCACCCGCATGGTAGAGCTGGCTCTCGAGCGCTTCAAGTATTACACCACTCCCGAAGGTCTCAAGGAGTGGGAGAAGAAGCAGGCTGCTCCTCCCACCGAGGAAGAGATGCTCCACAACGCAGAGCGCGAAGGCTACAGCTTCGACCCCAAAGCCAAGCCCGAACCTCCCAAGGATATGCCTCCCATGAAGGACGTCGGCTTCGCCAAGGCTCGCGGCGACATCGACTGGATCTCCGACAGCAAGAAGTACAAGGAATAATCCCATAAATAATCACCACCCCGGAAGCTAAGCTTCCGGGTGGTGATTAGTATCGGCTAATGTGTTTCACTTACATTATCCTGCGTTCAAGAACAAACAGTTGAATGTGTCCAAGCTGGCCATAGTGTGTGATTTGAGCAGAACAACGATCTATACGCATCTCAATCTTTTGGAAGGGTAAAGGAACGGGGAGCCAAAGTCGGCTCCCCGTTCTGAGTTAATTGAATTTTCTTTGAAGCTTTTCTAAATCGTCCTACGTAAAGGAAACGGGGTCAACGCCGCATGAAATACACGCCGAACGAAATTCTTCGGTGCCGATTACATCATTTGGGCTGTGCGAAAGATAGTTTGCCACACGATTCAGCAGAGCTTCGTTTGTGTCACCATAGCCAGCTTCCTTCATTGCAGCAAGCATCCGAGGTTAGAATGACATCAAAAGCGTCTCCTCAATCTCTTCGGGTTCTAATTATTTGCTGGAACGCCATATTTGTAACACTATTGATATGCGTGCAGTTTGAAAACGGGAAGGATACCTTTTCATACGAAAATCACTCAAACAGTTTAGCCTTTTACTTATATTAGGCCATCTCCGCCGCACTTCCAGCATGTATGCCCGCTTCCGTGCATTTCGGTCCCCCAGTCGTGAGTTTTTCCATCACCACCACACCACGGGCAGACTGTGTTTCTGCTAGAACCGCTACTGGAACCACTAGATGAGGAACTGCCACTGCTTTTCCCTCGTTTATAATAGAAGTACTCATAGAAGTCCTCTGTATCATATCCCGATTTAGAAAGCGGTTCCAAATTCCATCCAGCTGCTATCGAATGCGTTGCTGTATATGTTATACCTGCGTCCGTCAGAATTCCTGTATAGTAGCCGTTTATGTAGTCAATTTCATATATTTTCTGAAAAAATTCCAGTTTTTCCGTATCATTCAATTTCTCAAACATGTTGCTATGATATATAGGCATACCTTCCCAATCAGCATAGCTTAGGTAATCGTCGTAATCAAAGTTTACGAGGTTATCTTTAAATGTAGGATTAGAATCCTCAACTTTAAAATGAAGGAGAGTTGCATCGGTCAGCCCATACTCGTCTAAAATAGGCTGAATCAACTCTTTCGTCCATTCTTGTTTGCAGTAGCGTTGTTGTTCTGAATCGTAGAGACTTTCATAATATCTGATAGCAGTTTCCCAGTCTTTTACTGCTAATGCCGCTTCGGCCAGTTTATAGCCGCAATACTCTTTTCTTTCTTTAGAGGTGTCCCAGTCGGGATAGGAACCCGCTTCATTATAATACACGAGAGCGCCTACATAGTCGCCTTCTGCAACAAGTTTCTCGGCTTTGTTATATGTCCGAGAATCTTTTGTCGTTGTAAGATATACTACAGCGATGGAACCCAAAATAATTAAAACTATTATAACCCACACCTTTTTTTTCACAATGATACCTCCCAACACATCCACGCTTCAAGCGCCCATTATTTCCCAGAAGACTTTGATAATTAACCTATACTAATCTTGTTTTGCGTCTCTAAGATAGCACAAATCATATAAAATGTCTATGGGGCTAGAGAGGATGAACGGCAACCACAGTTCATAAGGAAATTGACAATAACCCAATTACGGTAGTCGCAGAATGAGCAATTCTTTTTGGGCCGTTCCAACAGGGCGATAAGTTCTTCATCAGTATAAGATTCTTTTACAGTGTCTTTATCTTTGATGTTCGGTATTTCAGGCGCATTCAAACCATTACGTTTACACCAATTCAGAAATGTGCGGAATACTCGGCAGTAAGAAGAAATCGAATTGTGCGCTAATCTCGCTCGTCGCATTGAAACCACCATTTCATCTAAATCCCTGCGCGATAAATCTTCCATTGGCTTTTGGATGTCGAGATGTTTGGATATGCTGTGGAAATGATGCCGATACGTTGTCAGCGTTATATCGGATAAGCCACTTGCCGTCCGCGATACAACGAACTCCTCAAAGACCTCCGATATTGATTTGCGAAACTGTCCATTTAATGTGATTTTTTTAGCCATAATTACACCTCATGCCTTCCTTAAATTTTGATAAACAGGCATGAGGTGTAAATTTATCGCAGAAAAAGAAAAACCCCTTGAAAACACAGAGTTTTCAAGGGGTTGGTGGAGACTGCGCGGCTCGAACGCGCGACCTCATGCGTGTGAAGCATGCGCTCTGACCAGCTGAGCTAAGCCTCCAAGTGAAAACCGGAGAACATCTTACGATGTTCTCCGGAAGTGGTGACCCGTACGGGACTCGAACCCATGTTACCGCCGTGAAAGGGCGGTGTCTTAACCACTTGACCAACGGGCCATCTATATAAAACCACTATGAAGCATCTATGAAGCATAGACACTTCATAGTGGATGTGGTAGCGGCGAGTGGATTCGAACCGCTGACACTTCGGGTATGAACCGAATGCTCTGGCCAACTGAGCTACGCCGCCACATCAGCGAGAATGAGTATATCTCGAATTCGCTGATTTGTCAATAGATTTTCGCAATATTTTTTGCTTTTTTCAAATATTTTTTATAAGTCGCGCAAAGGTATCATTCCGGCTGTCGATAGTATATAAGTTCTCCTAAATACTCGAGATAATACTCCCGCATGGCGACAAATTCTTCCACGGCGGCCTCGTCCAGGTCGATATCGCCGTCCTGCTCATCTATTGCATTGACGTACTCTGTCGGGTCATCGTAGATAAGGGCGCTGACTTCGTAGCTTACCTTACCCTCATCCTCGAACACCTTATACTGCTCAAGCTCAGCAAAGGTGATAAGTCTGCCGTGAATGAATGCATAAGCATCGTCGCTGATGCTCTCCCGCTCATAGCTGAGAATAAACAGCATGGGCACGCTGAGCTGTCCGCCCGCAGTGTCAATGACCGCCTCTACTACATAGGCATCTTCCTCTTCGGTGGCGATAAGTCGATAATCCGCGTCCACACTCGTCCATGTATGGAAGCTGCCGATTTCCCATTCGCCCTCCGGCACAGCCACGGAAAACAGGGGCTGTGTGATGTCAATTCTATTGCCCGGCAGGCAGGGCGACACGGACGCTATAACCTCGCCCTCAAACTCAGCCAGCAGCTCGGTATAGGCATCAATGTACTCATATGCCTGCTGGCGGCGCTGGACGATATCAAGGCTCACGTTCTCAAAATAGAAGCGCAGGCTCTCCTCTACCTCCTGCCTGCCCGCCTCACTGCTGCAGGGCTCGGTATAAAGATCGTCAGGCAGAACAACCTCGGTATCTTCCTCCGCCCTCGGCGCAAAATCAATGCCGCACATCCAGTCCTGACCGAAGGCAAAGCCGTTATTGGTCAGCAGGAAATAGTAATGATCCCCCGCCGCAAGCGGCTGCTCCAGCGCGGAAACGTCGCAGGCATCGGAAAGGTCGATGCGCATAACGCCCTTGGACTTGGGCGCAAAGGTGGTATTTTCAAACCGCACCGCTTCCATATCCACAAGCACCGAGCTGCCCAACCAGCGGTTCAGATAGAATTTTTCTTCAAACTCCAGCAGCTTGTCGGATCGGTTTTCCACGGTTATCGCCACTATGCCCTCGCCCTCGTATACGCCGCTCAGCGCCAGATCGTCGCCTTCAAGCACGGAGAACTGCATACCCGCAAAGGCGGTTATACTAAGGCAAAGCAGCACTGCTGCCAGCACCAGTGCCAGCTTAACGGGTTGGCGGATATGTCTGCGATTTGGCAGGCTCACGCCGGTTCGCTGCTCAAAAATGCCCTTTATATTTTCAAGATTTTCCTTTTTAAACTCGCTCATTATGCTCCTCCAATTCTTCCCGTAGCTTACGCTTGGCGCGGTACAGGCAGTTATCCACCTTTTTCACGCTCATGTCCAGCGCAAGCGCTATCTCCCGCGGCTTCTGCTCATAGTAATAGCGGCGGATAAGTATCTCCCGCTCCTGCACGGCAAGAGTGTCGATGGCGGCGGCAAGCTCCCGCCGCGTTTCCTCGCCGGCAGCAAGCTCCGCGGTGCCGATTGCCTCGGCTGCGATTACCTCTTCCAGCGGCAGCGTGCTGCGGCGTGATATTTCGCGATAGCGGTCGAGGGCGCGGCTGCGTGTTTTGATGCACAGCCATGTTCGCAGACCGCCTCGCGCGGCATCGTACTTTTCGGGATTCTGCCAAAGGCTGATGAATACATCCGCCACGCATTCTTCCACGTCCTGCTCCGATGCAACGTTTTTCAGCACTGCTGATGCCACCGACCAAAGCAGTCGGGAATACTTATCCATGACCTGTTCTATGGCCGTCTCGTCGCCGTTTTTTATGGCGTTTATTATTTTTTCGCTATTCAAAAGGTATCACCCTCTCTGTTATGTCCGGACGTCCATAGTACGTTGGTAATTGGAAAAACACTCATTGTATACTCAAAAACGGCAGTCAATGACTGCCGTTTGAGACTGTCAAAAAAGTCAAATATGCATAAAAAGGTGAGTACAGAGAAAGGCTTCTCCCTTGAGGAGAAGCTGGCGGCGAAGCCGTCTGATGAGGGTCCGCGTAAGCGGCAAAAATGGCAGTATCACTATATTTGCGGCACTGCGTGCCGTCCCCTCATCCGTCAGTCGCAAAGCGACTGCCACCTGGAGGTGAATTGCCGCGCAGCGGCAAGAGAGACCACCCTGGGGTGTCCCCTCCAGGGGGAAGGCTGGTCTTAATTCAACTGCACACCATAGTTTTTTGACAAACTGAAACGGCAGTCAGCGACTGCCGTTTTCATTCTCATATAACCCTTTCATCGCCATAAACTCCGCGCTGAGCATACGGCTGAGTTCTTCATCGGTAAAGCTCATGTACTTCGTGGCAGTCATTACCGCAAGACCGTGGACAAAGACCCACATATTCATATGAAACTCCTGCGCCTGCTCGCGGCTGAGCCTGATGCGCTCCATCAGTGTGGAAATTACCAGTCCAAGTGACGGATCCTCTATTTCCACAACCGGATTGCTTACCCTGTCCTGCATGAACAGCAATTTGAAAAGCTGTGGCTCTCTGCGTGCAAAATCGATATAGGCAAGTCCTGTACCCTTATACGAAACAGGTGCGCTTGCTGCGCCCTCTGCGATATGGTGGGCATACATATCCATGGCAAGGCGCGCGACCTCGTCCTTTATCTGCTCCATGGACTCAAACTCGCGGAACAGCGGCTGCGTAGAGCAGCCAAGGCGAGCGGCAACTGCGCGGGCATTTACGCCCTCTATCCCCTGCTCGCGGGCTATCTCCAGCGCGGCAGCGGCAATATCTTCTCTTGTGAACCTTATCTTAGGGGGCATAGATTCACCTCCAATAACATTTGTTATTTTATACTGCTATTTTGCTCTTGTCAACAGCTGCAAAAAGTGCTATAATCCTTTTAAATAACATACGTTATTTAACGAGGTGAAAATATGACAGTTCTAAATATAAACGGACTTTGCAAAAGCTACGCCGCATTTCGTCTGCAGGACGTAAGCTTCGAGGTATGTCGGGGCGAAATAATGGGCTTCATCGGCAGAAACGGCGCTGGCAAAAGTACTACGCTGAAGTCGCTGCTGAATCTTGTGCATCCCGACAGCGGTGAGGTGCGCTTCTTCGGCATGGATTTTAGCGAAAACGAGCTCGAGATAAAGAGCCGCATCGGCTACGTTTCGGGCGGCTTCGACTTCTATCCCCGCAAAAAACTGCGTCATATAAGCGCAGTTGCGAAAAGCTTTTACACCACGTGGAACGCGGATGAATATCGCCGCCTTATGGAGCTTTTCAATCTGGACGAGGGTAAGAC
>JAFXFT010000194.1 GCA_017513385.1 Oscillospiraceae bacterium
ACAATGACATTTCTCCGATAGTCAACGGGTTGGTATATTCAAAAACAAATACGAGGATTGCTCCACCAATGATAAGCCCCGCTGTAACGGCAATCGCGATCTTGCTGTGCAAGGTCAAATGTCTGAATACCTTTCGGTTATTCGGTGTACGAGTCTTTATAACATGAAGCACATCCCACCAAACAATATAACCAAGACCTCCGAGAATAATGAGTGCGGAGGTCACGATATTTATCAGAGGATTGGTTGCATAATTACAAAGGCTGTTTTCGGCAATGATGTCAATACCGGCATTGCAGAAAGCGGAAACCGAATTAAACACCGACATCCAAATTCCCTTTGCTCCGAACTCCGGAACGAATACTATCATATAAAGAACCGCGCCTATTCCTTCGATGATAAACGTACCGAACATTACGTTTCTGATAAACCCGGTAAGCCCTGACATCGTATTGAGGTTGAAGGCATCCTGAATCAGCAATCTGTCACCGATACCCATTTCCCTTTTCAGGAGAAGCATTAGTCCTGACATGATCGTGATGACTCCAAGACCGCCAACCTGTATCAATATCAGTATAACGATTTGTCCAAAGACACTCCATGTGGAAAACGTCGGCAGTGTCACGAGCCCGGTAACGCAGGTTGACGTTGTCGCCATGAACAGCGCATCAAGATACGGCACGGCTTCTTCGCCGGCTGAGCTTATAGGCAGTGCCAATAGAATGCTTCCGAGCAATATTACCATAAGGAAGCTCAATAGTATAATTTGAGTCGTTGTAAATCTAATTTTTTTCATACCATTTTACTCTCCATGGTCAAACCCGCTTTTGCTTTTACTTATTTCGCCATGTGCTGCCGGAAAACAGGACAAGAATTGGGAAAATCTCAAGTCGACCGGCCAGCATATCAAATATAAGCACCAGCTTGGACAGCCAACTATATGAAGCGTAGTTCATAACCGGTCCAACGGCATCAAAGCCGGGACCTATATTATTGAAGCAGGCCAGCACTGCAGATATATTTGTTTCTATCGAGAAACCGTCTATGGAAATGATAATAAAACTGAATATGGTTATAAATACATATGCAGCAAGGTATCCGTTGGTATTCTGCAATACCTTTTCGTCCACCACATCGTCATTATTCCGAACTACCATGACCCGGTTAGGATAAAGCACCTGTCTGATATTGCGCCTGAGTATTTTAAGCAGCAGAAGCACTCTACCGCACTTCATGCCGCCGCCTGTGCTGCCGGCACTTGCACCAACTACCATAAGGCAGAGCAATATCGCCTTGGAAAAGCCCGGCCAAAGATCAAAGTCTGTTGTGGCATATCCGGTAGTCGTAATAATTGTCGCCACCTGAAATGCCGCATGGCGAATAGTCTCGCCAAGAGTTTCGTATACTCCTCGAAGATTAATGACAATAAGGACTATGCTCACTACTACAATACCCAGATACATTCTGAGTTCTTCATCCTTAAATACACTGCGCAGCTGTCGCATGAGCAACAGATAATAGCAGCTGAAGTTTATGCCGAACAGCAGCATGAATATAGTAGTGACGTTTTGGATATATGGGCTGTAGCCCGCTATACTGTCGTTCTTTACGCCGAAGCCACCTGTACCTGCCGTACCAAAGGCTGTGCATACCGCGTCAAAAACCGGCATTTTACCCAGCAGCAGGAATATAACATTAAGTACCGTAAGCAGGATATAAATAACGTACAGTATCATAGCCGTCTGCTTCATGCGCGGAACCAGCTTGCCCACATTGGGGCCGGGGCTCTCCGCACGCAGCAGGTGCATGGTAAAACCGCCCTTCTGCTCGCTAACGGGAATAACAGCCAGCAGGAACACAAGGACACCCATGCCGCCTACCCAATGGCTGAAACTGCGCCAGTAAAGCACACCCTTGGAAAGCTCCTCAACAGCAGGCACAATAGACGCACCGGTGGTTGTAAAACCGGATACTATCTCAAAAAGCGCATCAATATAGTTTGGTATCTCGCCGGAAATCACGAAGGGCAGGCAGCCTAAAAGACTCATTACCAGCCAGCTTATGCCGGTACAGGTAAGACCCTCTTTTGCGTAGAAACCCTTCTTTGCGCCGCGGCAGAACAGCCACAACAGCGCAGCAACGGCTACGATTATCATTATTGAATACACAAAGCCCATGGCAGCCGCTTTTTCACCGCCGAATGCGCTTATCAGAAGCGCCGGTATCATAAATGCGGCCTCTATGGCTAATATCTGGGCGATAAAGCGCCCCATCATTTTATAATTCATGGAGTAACCTCCGGGGCATTATTCAAAAATCTCGTTTATCTGGTTTATCACCTTTCCGCCGCCGGACACTACGATGATGGAGTCACCCACATTGAAGCGGGAATTACCGCCGGGTATCTCGGTTTTGGAGCCGTGGATTATGCAGGCGATAAGAGCGTCCTTCTTCATCTTTATATCCTTCAGGGGTTCGCCGCAGTGAAGCGTATTCTTATCCACAACGAACTCTACCGCCTCCACCTGACCGTCGGCAATGGTATGTACCGACAGCGCCGCTCCGGTCTGGTTCTGCATTGCGCGAACGTAGTGAACGATGGCATTGCAGCACAGCTCCTTGGGGCTGATTACACTGCCGAGGGGCAGACTGCCGAGAATGCTGTTATTTTCAAGGTGGCCTATCTTGGTGATTACCTGAGGCACTCCCCTGCTGTTTCCGTAGATGGAAATAATCATGTTCATCTCGTCTATGCCGGCAAGGGTAACGAGCGCATCACAATCGTCGATACGTTCGCTCTCCAGCAGGGATTCGCTGCTGGCATCGCCGTGGACAATGCTTACATTGGGCAGCATACCTGCCAGCTGGACACAGCGATCATAGTCCTGTTCCACTATCGTCAGACCGATACCGCTTCGCTGAAGCTGCTGGGCAAGATAGTAGCTGATTCGTCCGCCGCCGCAGATGATGGCGCGGTTTACCTTACGGGTAATAACGCCAAGATTTTTCAGCAGCAGCGCAAGGTCATTGGTAGGCGCGGTAACGAATATTCTGTCGCCTTCCTTGAGCACAAATCCACCGCCGGGAGCAATGGCCTTTCCGTCACGAAGAACGCTGCAGACCAGAACCCGGCAGTTGAGAATACTGTTCAGTTCGCTCAAGGGACGGTTACAGAGCTTGCTGTCTTCCTCGATTTTCAGTTCCACTATCTCAACTCTGCCCTTTGCAAATGGTTCGCGCTTCAGAAATCCGGGCATACGCAGCAGACGCTCTATCTCGCGGGCTGCCTGACGGTCGGGATTGACCACCAGTGAAATTGCGAAATATTCGCGCATTTCGTAAATCTGGTCGATATACTCCGGGTTACGTATTCTCGCAATGGTATGGAGATTCTTATTGATGCCGTGAGCCGTCATGCAGCAAAGGAGGTTTACCTCGTCGGCATCGGTTACGGCGATAAGCAGCTCCGCGTCCTCGGCACCTGCCTCTTTCAGCACTGCCATTGATGCGCAGTTGCCGTTAACGGTCATTACGTCATACTTCTCGATACTGGACTCCAAGACCTTAGGGTCTGCGTCGATTATAGTAAGGTTATGACCCTCGGCAGAGAGCTGTCGGGCAAGGGATGCGCCTACCTTACCGTTGCCTGCAATGATAATGTTCATATATTTTTCACCTCGTAAACACTCGGTAACTTATACAATGTATATTGTTCACTATACATCAGCGTTAGCCCAAAAAGCAAGGCTATGCTGATTCTTTATCCGTTGCTTATCTCACTGTTTATCCGCTCGCTCACCTCGGTAAGGCTGATACCCTTTGCCTCAGCAATGGCGCGCAGGTCGTCAAACTCTGCCTTCACCCTCTTCACCCCGTAGCCCTCGGAGCATTTCACTCTTACGCTGCCAAGGGAAGTCTCGGCAGTGTACTCCCTTCTTGTGAGCACGCTGCGCTCGCACACCG
>JAFXFT010000195.1 GCA_017513385.1 Oscillospiraceae bacterium
ACCGGCGACTACAGCGCCGCCACCAATACCGGCGACTACAGCGCCGCCACCAATACCGGCTACTACAGCGCCGCCACCAACACCGGCGACCGCAGCGCCGCCACCAATACCGGCAACTACAGCGCCGCCACCAATACCGGCTACCGCAGCGCCGCCACCAATACCGGCTACCGCAGCGCCGCCACCAATACCGGCGACCGCAGCGCCGCCACCAATACCGGCGACTACAGCGCCGCCACCGTAGGAAAAGGCGGAAGTGTCGCCATCGTTACAGGCTTCGATAGCAAGGCTCGCGCCGATATCGGGAGCGCCATCGTGGTGTGTGAGCGAGGCGAGTGGAACGGCGAAACGTATCCGCTCCTTGGCATTCGGGCTGCCATCGTAGACGGCGTGGCCCTCAAGGCCAATACGTTTTATAAACTGGTCAACGGCGAGTTTGTGGAGGCGGAGGAATGAGCGCTACGGATCGTGCATCCCGCGGACGTGCGGCGCGCAATAAGGGAAAGGTGGGAGAGCGCGAGTTTGCCGCCCTTTGCCGTGAACACGGCTACGACGCCCAGCGCACCGCCCAGAATCGAGGCAAGACCGGCGATGCCGGGGACGTGGAGGGGCTGCCGGGCATCCACGTAGAGGTAAAGCGCACCGAAACTCTTCGCCTGTGGGATGCACTGGAACAGAGCAAGCGCGATGCCGCAGCCGATAAGCGAGGCGGCATCCCCATCGTGGCCCACAGACCCAATAAGCGGCCATGGGTCGTCATCATGGAGGCGGAGGACTTCTTCGCCCTCTACAGGGCGTGGGATAACGCAAGAGCGTGTTCACTGGCAAGTAAGCGGTAACCCCACACCAAACAAGAACTTTCGTTCAACGGACATACAGGAGGTATGTAAATGAAGATTGACCACATTGCAAACTATATTGAAAATCTTATCAAAGAAGAAATGAGCATCGAGAGCTCCCGAAATGCGAACTACGACCACAGGGGTATTTTGGGGTGCGAATCCCAGAGCGCGCTTGAGGTTTGGGAGAAAATTCGCCCGCAGGTAATCAATGCTTTCAAGCATCTTGGATGAGGAGGGGAACAGAATGGAACCTATTATTAACCCGTGGGTATTTTATTTCACCAGCGCCGCTGACACCCTGATTGTGTTCGCAGCCATATTTGGTTTTGCCGCTGCCGTCATCGCCATAATCGCGGCTTCCATGTCGTTGTATGCGTTGGTCGAGTGGGGAGCCGAGGACAAGGATTATATAGCGAGAAAGGCGTTTGCTAAAAAAGCTGCATGGGTTGCTGTCCCGCTGCTTGTTTTGGCCATTCTCGTTCCCGGTGAACGCACCATCACCAAGATGATCGTCGCACAGAATGTAACCTATGAGCGTATGGACGCGGCGGTTGATGTGGTGAGTGAGGTGTACAACGACATTATTGGTATTCTTGAGCCTGAATCTGGCGAGGAGGTATCTAAATGATTATTACATCCTATATCGTTCGGGTCTGCGATACGGACCCGCTCGGCTCCAAACAGAAGAACATCATTCCGTATAAGTTCGTGTCCCGCCGCCGGGCGCTGAACTTTGTCAAGGACGCCATAAGCCGCGGCTTGCACGTGATGATGAACATGGTGGAACTGGAGACCGAAGATGGAGAATGAGACCGTCTTTGACGAGCTCAAGCAGCTGCGGATCATCTGGGGCTCCAAGCCTCGGATGAAGCCGCCCAAGCTGAGCATTGACGAGGTCTGCCGCCTTGCAAACGCCGCAGGCATGAGCTACGGCCAGTACGTCGCAGCCATGAAGGAGGGGAGGATATGAAGATACTTGTTGCCTGTGAAGAATCGCAGGCCGTAACCAAAGAGCTGCGGCGCTTGGGGCATGAGGCATATAGCTGCGACATCATCGAGTGCAGCGGTGGTCATCCTGAGTGGCACATCCGACAGGACGTGCTGCAGATACTGAATCCTGGAATGCAGTTAGAAGGGTTATCCCACGAATATTACGGAATCAAGCCGTTTGAAACAGAGGACGGCGTGAAGCACTTTGTTAACGGTAAGTGGGATATGCTGATAGCTTTTCCTCCATGCACCTATCTTACCAACGCTGGTGCGAGGCACTTATGGAAGAATCACGAACTTAATCAGGAGCGATACCAAAAGGGCTTAGAGGCAAAGGCGTTTTTCCTCCAATTCTACAATGCAGATTGTCCAAGGATAGCTGTAGAAAATCCAACACCAAGCAGGGTTTTTGGACTGCCGAAACATAGCCAAAAGATCCAGCCTTGGCAGTTTGGTCATCCGTTTACCAAGCGGACGAATTTATCTTAAAGGATTACCGGAATTGAAACCGACAAACATCGTAGAGCCTGAGAGAACTTGGTGTCCCAGCGGATCATATTCCGGCAAGCACAACGAAAAACATCGTGGCGTGTTTACAACTGACCGCGCCAAAAACCGCAGTAAAACCTTCCCCGGAATTGCAAAGGCTATGGCTGAACAGTGGGCCGGTGCCGCACAGGAGTAGTTATGACACAGCACGTATTGTCACTATCCTACGGAAAGGACAGCCTCGCCTGTCTGGGAGCCATTGAGGAGCTCGGTTGGCCGCTGGATCGCATCGTCCATGCAGAGGTCTGGGCAACGGAGGAAATACCGGCAGACCTGCCGCCGATGGTGGAGTTCAAGGCCAAGGCCGATGCCATCATCAAAGAGCGGTGGGGCATCGAGGTGGAACACGTCAGAGGTAAAAGAACATACGAGGAATGCTTCTACCTTGTGTGTGGACAACGGCGCGGGAAGGGAAAAAGCAAATGTTCGGGGAAAATTTACGGATGGCCGTTTCATAATGGCCCTTGGTGCAATTCAAGCCTTAAGCGACACGTCTTAAATAAAGCGACAAAAGGGAGCGTACAGTATTTGGGAATCGCAGAAGATGAGACGCATCGTTATCATGTACTCTCTGACACAAAGAAAAGCCCGCTTGTTGAGGCTGGTTGGACGGAAGCGGACTGTCGACAATGGTGTGAAGAGAATGACCTTCTCTCGCCAATCTACACCACGGCCACAAGAGGCGGCTGCTGGTTTTGCCACAACCAAGGAAAAGGGCAGCTACGACTCCTCCGCAGGAACTACCCGGAATACTGGGCGCTGATGCTCAAATGGGATCTCGACAGCCATGCTACATTCAAGGACGATGGGCGGACGGTACACGATTTTGACCGCCGGTTTCAGATGGAGGACGAGGGACTCATCGACCCAAAAGCTCCGTTTCGATGGGACAGTCTGGGCAAGGAGCTGAACTACAGTTTATTCGCACAGGAGGGGTTATGAGCAGAGATAAGAAAACCAACCCGAAGAAGATCCCGGCGACGCAATACGACGTGGAGCGCGCCCGGCGGGAAGGGCGTTATGAGGGCTTCAACGGCCTTATGAGTATGTTCCTCTGGGTAGCATCGGAGGACTTCGGCTTCACCGACGGGGATCTGGAGAAGCTGCGGGAGCGAATACTGTTTTACTGCTCGGAGATATCTGCCGGGCGGCTGAAGCTGGCTGACATTATCTCGGCTCTCAAGGAAGAGCATGACATTACCATTGAGTTGACGGAAAGGAGGCCGTGAGTATCTGAAGGGTGGCAGCAAGTACAAAGAACCGGGGGTAGGGTGATGGCTGAACTGAAACCGTGTCCGTTTTGTGGTGGAACAAAGCTGAAGATCGACAGCAAACGGACATTCCAGCATGGGAAAACACGGCATTGTTCTGTAACAGTCCGCTGCATGAAGTGCCATGCCAGAGGCCCGGTTGTCGGAATCCAAATGCCGAATAGGCAGTATAACGAGCGTGAAATCTGCGAAAGCGCAGTAATCGAAGCATGGAACAGGAGAGTGGACAATGAGTGAAGCCTTGAAAAAATGTTATCGGTTTCTCTTCCAAAAACATAGTATAGGCTTTATGCGTTTCTGCTATGCCATGCTGATACCGTGTGCTTTTTGCGAAGAATTTTGCCGTTGGTGGATGCTGTTCATGTGCTTCGTGCAGGCACTTTCTATTCATGCAAAAACAAAGGAGTGGTGACAATGAGGCTGATTGATGCGGACTACTTGGTGAATGTCATGATTCACAACTGCCCGATTGAAGAGGGCGGGATTCCTGTTGAAGACTTTGCAACGCATAATAGAATCCTCGCATTTTATCCCACCATTGATGCCGTCCCTGTGGTGCGGTGCAAGGACTGTAAGTTCTGGTTCAGGAATAACGGTCATGATAAAAATGGATGCCCGATAACTGATTCGGACATTTGGATGGACGATAGCGATTTTTGCAGCTATGGAGAAAGGAGAGACGATGCTGGAAATCATTGATGCAGATATCACGGTGCAGGAGGCCATTGACGTGAACGGTGGCTATTGCCCCTGTGCCATCGAGCAGAACGAGGACACGCTATGTCCGTGCAGAGAGTTCAGGGAACAGGCCGAGCCGGGTGAATGCCGGTGCGGACGGTATGAGAAAGTGGAGGTCAAATAATGGAATTCAAAAAGTATCAGCACATTGAGCGTTTTGGCACTTCCGAAGTGGACGGAATTGAAGTCGGGACCTGCTATGTTTTCCCTAAAATTGACGGGACGAACGCTTCCGTTTATATGCGGGACGGCGAAATCCGTGCAGCCAGCCGAAACAGAGAGCTGACCATTGAGAACGACAATGCCGGATTCTATGCGGCGATCAAGGATGATCCTTATATCGCAGAGTTTTTGAAGTACAACCCGCAGTTTCGCTTATTCGGGGAATGGCTGGTACCGCACAGCCTCCGCACATATCGGGATACTGCATGGCGGCAATTCTATGTGTTCGACGTATGTTATGAAAACGACAGTGAGGGCGGTCTTGGCTACCTGCACTATGAAAGCTACAAGCCTATGCTGCAAGAGTTCGGCATTAACTACATCCCGCCCCCGAAGATCGTCAAAAACGGTGGCGTGGAAGATTTTACAAAACTGCTCGATCAGAACAACTTCCTCATCAAAGATGGCTGCGGCTGCGGTGAGGGTATCGTCATTAAAAACTACGATTTCTTCAACCGCTATGGGCGGCAGACGTGGGCGAAAATCGTAACCAGCGAGTTTAAGGAAAAACACGTCAAAGCAATGGGGGCAGCCGTTGTAACCGGCTCCGTGCTGGAACAGGACATCGTGGAGAAGTTTGTGACGGAGGCTTTTGTGAAAAAGGAACACACCAAAATCGTCAATGATAATGACGGATGGCAGTCTCGATACATCCCGCAGCTTTTGAGCCGAGTGTACCACGAACTCATTTGCGAGGAAATGTGGAATATCCTCAAGGAGTTCCGCAACCCCAAAATCGACTTCCGGGCGCTGAACACCTTCACCACCGCCAAAGTGAAGAAGGTTATGCCGGAACTGTTTTAAAGGGGGTGCGCATGAAAACCGAAATTCTCAAAATCAAGGGCGACTGGCAGGAAGTAGTTGACGACTGCCGAGCAACGGTTAAGAAGCCGCCTCTTGGTCACGAACCGAGCAGCGAGTTCAAGAAGCGGCTTCTGATCGCGGAACACAGTCCCATCCGAGACATCGTGGTGAAGTTCCGCTGGAAGAATATTAAATACTGGATTGCGATGCACTGGAAGACCCACACATGGGAGAGCCGTGTGGACACCCAGCGCAACGACCGCCAGAGTCGGTACGACCGAAACAAAGCGCCGCAGGAAGCTCCTGTGGATTTCAGCGGCGACCCTAACCTCCAAAACCTGATTGACACATGGAGAAAACGGTTGTGCTATCAGGCCAGCTCTGAGACGCGGAAGTATGCCGAGGACTTTAAGGTGGCGCTGTACGATGTCGAAGCGGAGATTTCGGACGTTCTCGTGCCAAACTGCGTCTACCGCTGCGGCTGCCCGGAAAAGGGCATGGGGAAGCCTTGCGGCTGGTTTGATAAGATGGTGGAGAAATGCCCCGACCTTGCCAGTACGGACATTCAGACCCGTTACGATGCCTACAACCGCATTTTCTGGGGTGATGCGCCATGATGTGCCCCTTGTGTTGCAGCGACGATAAAAAGGTAATAGACAGCCGCCCGTTCGGCACCTACCGTCGCCGGAGATACCAATGCGCCGCCTGCGGCCATAAATGGAACACCATAGAGATCACCAGAGAAGAATACGACGAAATAACAAAGGAGGCTGCCAATGCACTGCAAATGGGAATATGATGAAATCTGTACCAACGATAAAAGCCCGGTCTGCGCGGACTACTGCCCGGTTCCGAACGACCCCGGCCTGTGCCGCTTTGAGGAGCCGTACACCGACCTCGAATACATCCGCGCCAAACTCGGCGATGCCGAGTTGCTGGCTCAGATCGCCGAAGAATGTAACGAACTGGCCCACGCTTCGCTGAAGCTGCGCCGGGTGCTGGACGGCACCAACCCCACCCCCGTCACAGAGGAAGAGGCCGTTGCCGCTTTCAGTGAAGAGTATCTCGACCTTATCCTTTGCCTGCACGTATTCCTGGAGTCGGGCGAAACCCCGGACGAGCTTACGGCGAAACTGCGCCGCTGGTGTGAACGGCTCAAAGCCAAAGAGGCCGGGACATGACCCCTTTCAGCAGTATCCTATGTGCGGACTGCGCCGGATCCTTTGCAAGGAGATACAGCGTCACGCCGCAGACCGAAACCACCGTGAAAATATCCTGCCGCGTCTGCGGCAGGATAACGGATGCAAACGTATACGTTATAAGCGAAAAGGAGGTATGCAATGAGAAAATTCATTTACGTCCCTGCGGTGACTGACCGCCGCTGACCCTATGGAAACCGGGCTCACTATGGCCATGCTCTGCGAGTGCGCCAGTAGGAAAGCAGAGCTGGAGGAAGTCAAAGAGAGACTCCGGGAACTCTCCTCCGTCTATTACCCCAGCGCCGCACAGCTCACCGGCACCCCCGGCGCACACGATGACCACAGCAGCGAAAACGGACCCATCCGCCTTGCGCAGCTCTCCGCCGTGTACGAGGGTCTGTGCCGGGAACTGGAATGGCAGACCGTGGCCGTTGAGCTGGCCATTGACAGTCTGCCGTCCCTGATGCGCCGCGTCATGCGCTTGTATTATATAGATGGAATGGACTTCCCGGACATCGCGCAGGAGATCGGGTATTCCCGCCGCCATACGAAGCGCCTGCATGACCTCGCGGTCGTGAAGCTCGGAATTGTTTAAAGCCCCCGAAAGGGGGCTTTTCTTATTTTCGGTACATTTCCAGCATGACCTTTACCTTGGAACGCTTGTCGGTTGCCTTGCCGCACTCCCATTCCCAGATGTGATTTGCCCAGCCGTGGTCATCCTCCGGGTGTTCTGCCAGCAGCGCATGAGCCATGCTGTGCAGCATATCCTCGTGTCCAAGCTCCTGCTTGGCAAGCTCTGCGTAGGTGTCTGCCAAAGCGCGGTTTTCATGCTTATAATGCAGCGCCATTCGGGCATATTCCTCCGCGTCCTCCAACTCCTCCGGGATGTGCTCTAAAATCTCGTTGAACGCTTTCATGTGTTCACCCCCTTAACCTTGCATATACTGCCATATCTTGTCTACATCGGCGTCGTGGAGCGTCAGAGAGCCAGCGCCGGGAATCTCAAAGCTGATGGGGCCTTTTGCGCTGTGGCGCTTCACCGCCTGGTATACCTTGCCCATGTTGATGTCGTCGCCGTCAAAGACACCGAGCATCTTTCCAAGCTCTGTCTGCTGCCAGCGCTTCATGTTCTCCGGCAGCGAAGCGATCAGCAGCGTGGACGCACCGCCGAACACCCATTTCCGCCAGCCGGGCATATTGTTGATGATCTCCTCGTCTATGTAACGGGCAAGCCCGGACTGCACTTTGTCAATCGTCATGGTATCCCTCCTGTGTCGTTATTCAGAAAAGGGGAGGGGAGACCCCTCCCCCCCCTTGCTGTGGATCAGGTGCCGGCGGTGGGAGCCGTCCAGCTATTAAACTGGGGCATGGGCGCCGGGCAGATGCTGTCGATGGGCACCACGGTCTTGGTGAGAGCCATGAGAGTGGCGATGTTGCCCTGCATGCAGGAGATGTTGGCGGTCACCTGAGCGTTTACGACGGCCTGCTGGGAAAGCTGGGACTGGACGTAATCGAACTTGTGCTCCATGTAGTCGCGGAGCTTGCCGACCTCGCTCAGCGCGTAGAAGTTGGCGTCGCGGAGCTTCACTTCCGTTTCCAGTTCCGCGATACGGGCGCTCTGCCCGGCCTCGTACCGGTTAACGGCCATGTTCTCACTGCAGCCGCAGTTGCCGCCGCCCAAAAGCCCGCCAAAGAGACCGCTGTTGAGAGCGCCGAGGGAAGTGCCGATGATGCCGGTGGTGAGAGCAGCGTTGCCCTTGCCGAGGGATGCAAATTCAGCCATAGATCATTCCTCCTTTTAATGTTTTTTTGCCTTATGGCTGAATCAATCGTACAAAAAAATAAGACCGGGCCTGTCCAAGTCAAGGACAAGCCCGGTCTAAATTCAGTACATATTCTTTTGTCGTATGCTTTTCAGTGCGTTGTTGACTGTCCCCCGGCTTACATAGAGCTCCGCGGCTATATCTTCGATAGCCCAGCCCCGCCGGAAATAAAGGTCGAATACGGCGCGTTCCCGGTCGGTATACCATGGGTTTGCGTTCATGCTTTCCAGTTGGCTCACGGAATAATGAAATTTCGGCATAGACCCTCCCGGCCCATGCCTACCACCGCGTTGTCAGTTGATGAGCGCAGCCCACGTCATGGGGCCGCAAATGCCGTCCGCGTCAAGACCATGGTCGCGCTGAAAGGAGGTAAGCGCGGCATAGGTCTCGTCGCCGTATTCGCCGTCGGGGCCATATCGCGGCAGCCGCTTGCCCCACTTGTACTGCAAGAGGAGCTGCATACTCAGCACCGCCCCGCTGATCATGCCGGGACTGAGCATCGGCGTTGTGTCGGTCACCGGCTCCTCGTAGGGACGGGCATTGCTCGTCCCCTCCCCCGCATACCGCAAAACACAATCCCATGGATAGTTATAATATCCCCGGATGTTGATCTCGCCGCCGGTCTGGTCGCCGCTTCTGCCGCCCTTGATGGTGCCAAGCTCGTTGATGCTGGCCTGTACGACTTTACCGCCGCCGATAAACATGGCCGTGTGATTCTTCTCGTGCAAAAGAACGTCCCCGGCCAGCAGCCCGGCACCGGTTTTAAGGTTTACCTGCTTGGTCACATCCCGAAAACCGGTTTGTGAAAATACATACTTCATGTTCCCGGTGTAGGTAGCGCCCTTGGTTTTGACGGGTACGCCTGCCTGTTCCCATGCGGAGATCAGCAGCGAGGAACAGTCATAGTCCGGCCCCCAGCGGCTTATCTGGTCATAGCCATGGGAGCTGTCAGCGGCAATACTGACAGCCCAATCCATGGCAGCTTGAATCTTGCTCATGCGTTACCACCTCCAGTCGTTCAGTTGGGTCTTGTCTGCTTTGAAGAGGTTATACATCTCATTGGCATACTGTTCCGGCCAGCCCTGACTCATAAGGGCAGCCACGATTTTTTGCCGCACGTTGCCGAGAGACTTTCCGTTGGCGTCCCGGTCAGACTCAATAGTGGCGTAGGCTTCGTAGAACTCCGCGAACCGCTCTGCGCTGTAACCGCGCTCCCGGGCCATTCGGTATTTTTGCGGGTAGTTGCTCCCCGCATCGAAGAACAGCGGGACGTACTCGTCTGCGTCCTCACCGGCAGCCTTGGCCACATACTTGACCCGCTGCCACACGGCCACGGATTCGTTGTCACCCCACGGCTGCAGCTTCTGCGCCGCGCTGTAAAGGCCGATGTACTTGGCAGGGTCTTTGGCCTCCAGCGCTTCGCGCACCCAACTGTCCGGTTTGTAATTGGGGTCTACTTCAAGCATGGCTTTCGCCTTGCCCACCGCGTAGATATTCTCGATGGCCTTGGCCTTCTCGTCGTTGCTCATGTTCTTATACTGAGCGCTGCCGATAAGCGCCTCAGCCAGTTCAAGACGGGTAGATCCCATGGTGCGGTTGAACTGCTCGTATTCCTCGGCGGTCAGGTGCCGTTTGCCGGTGCTGTTGCCCTCGGCGTCTCTTGTAGTGATCTCGTCGCTCTGGGCGAAGCGCTGCGGGAATACGCTGGTATAGCCGAGGTCATAGAGTCTCTGCAGCTCGCCGTCCGCCGCCGTGCTGCGGTCGGTGGAGACGTAAGAGGGATTGAGGAACTGATTGAAAAGGTTGCCATCGCCGTAATCCTGCGTTCTGCCCCAAGCGTCGATGTAGTCCACCTGATTGTACTCGCCGGGGAGCTTGTTCATAAGAGTGCCCACGAACCGCTGACCCGTCGGGTCGAGAACACCGGCGTGCTCGTCGTTGTAGCGGTAGGTCTCCTCTCTGCCAGTCTCGGTGCTGCGCTCAATCTGACCAAAGAGCGTAGGAATGAACTGGCTGAGATAGCTCGTCGCCGCCGTAGAAACATAGGCCATAAGACCTGCGTCACCGTACTTGCCTGTCTCCAGCATATCCTGAACACCCGACAGCATGGACATCTCCACAATGGGGTCGGCAATGTCCAGCATGGAGTCAATGCTCTCACGGAGTGTGAGGCCCTTGTCCTGCATAGCGTCCATGATCTCAGCACCAACGAACAGAGACACCGCACCCGGAGCCAGCCAGTCGATGGTGTAGTTCCTGTCACCGACGGTCAGAGCGTAGCTCTGCTGACCCTGCAGGGAGTCGAAACCTGCCTGCTTATCGTCCTCGTCCTCGCTTCCACTGAGGATGCCCTGAGAGCGGAGGAACGCGCCAAGCAGCATAACGCCCGTGCCGGTGAGACCTGCAGCAAGCGAGTCAATGGCCTCGGCGGCAGACTTCCCAGCCTTAACGTCGTTGTGCATCTGAACGACACCCTTGATGATGCCCACGGGCGAGTAGTCGATGGCACGAGCCAGAACGTTGGCCGGGGTCTTCTTGAACGGAAGAACACCCTCCACAAAAAGATTCGCTGCCTTTGCGACACCGCTGCCGGTATCGTTGCTCTGGGCTGCCCTGCGCACGCCGGAAGTTATCTTGTTAAGTCCTTCACTCAGCCAGTTGGCATCGCGGTATGTGGCTTTGGCTGCTTCCTGAATGGCCACTTCACGCGCTCTGGCCACCTGCTCAGCGGTCATGGTGCCGTTGGTGAAGTCAGCAGCCGTGAAACCGTTGGCCTTGAGATACATGGCCAAAGCAGAAGAATAGACGGGCTTGGAGAACAGAGTGTCGCCCTTCTCCATAGCGGTACCCACGGCCTTGCGATAGGCTTCCAACAGACGGTTATTGAAGATGGCACGCTCTTTATCCACCTCACTCATAATGTCATCGCGGTACTTGCCGCCCGACTGGATGGCATCCTCCACGTTGGCGAAGTCCATACCAGCGACCTGCAGCAGAGCCCGGTCAGAAGCCGAGGCTCGGTTCAACACGGCCTTGGTGCGCTCCATTCCTTCGGGCAGGAACTGTTCGCCTACCGTGGCCAAAGCGTTCTTCACAACCCGGAACGGCACAAAGCCAGCGTTACCCGCAATGTTCCGTACCTGAGTGCGGAAGTTGCCGAGCATGGCAAGGTATCTCCACGCCTGCAGCTTCTCCTTCCACGTCGCTGGCATCTGAGACGCGATGTCCTTGGTGATATTGGTCATGGCCTCCTTGGCCGCAGCCTCGTCACCTTTCACCAGAGCGTCCCGATAGGCCTCCAGCATAGTGGAGTCAATCTCAAGGTTCGGTGCCTTTTGGCCGAACTTAGCCGCAAGGCCCTGCTGCATATTCTCGACGCTCTTCACCACCATGTACAAACGGCCCTCCGGGGAGAGCTTATTGATGATGGACACAGCCTGCAAAGCCTGTGCGGTGGTCTTGGCGTTCTCGATGAGAAGAGATGCAACGTTCATGGCCGCGATGGTCCCCTCCGGCTTCCCGGAGTTGACCGCGTGGTTATACAGCGTAACGCCCAGAGCAGTAATGGACTTGGAGGACTGACCGTTGCGGACTGCGCTTTCGTACTGCTTCATAGCCTCGTTCCAGCCAAGGCCGGTGATGGTCTTTTCTGCACCGGCCACAGCCTCTGCGTCACTGTACGGGATGCGGGAGAACTTGCCCTCCGTAACGTCCTTCTGCAGCGCCGCCGCAAAGTCATTGGGTGTGATCTTCGCATTAGCCAGCGTGGAGGATGTCTTGGGCGTGAGCTGACCGTTGATGCCCTCGACGGGTACGTTCACCGGCCCGCGGCCGCGCTCGGCCTGAGTCTCCTGCTGCGCCTGTTCGTTGATAGGATGGAACGGCCCGGTAGGCTGCTGTTCCGCACCCAAAAGCGCGTCAACCATAGGGTTGCTCGGCTGCGCGGGGGCCTCCTTGACAAGCGGGCTGTTTTGTGGTAGGGTATCAACAACAGAGGTTGTTGCGATTTCCGGTTCGGCCGTAAACGCTGGGGCAGTAGCATCAGTGGAGCGCATCGCCTCTGGTTTATTTTGGGCCATGTATGCGGAAACGATGTACGTGGTCTTTTTCTTTGTGTCTGGTACTGCTTCAACCACATAATAAGTCCCGTTTACTGCCTTGCTGAATACAACGGTCTTTGCCGGGTGGTTTCGTCCTTTTTCGTCTGGGGAAACGTAAGAGGTGGTTGTGCCGCCGTCTACTATATCGTCGTAGTTATCCAGAACATATTGGATCCGCCCAAAGTCGTTTAGGTCTTTCATGCTCTGGTCGGCGTTTCCCTGCGGCCCGTGCCGGTCATAGATATGCTCAGCCATGCGCTGCTCAATAACCGTTTTATTACCGGTGGTGTCTACCCCGGTAATTCTTTTTATGTCAGCGGCTGCCCGTTTTGAAACAGGCTTGAGCTCATAGCGGCCCCGATTAGTGCCACGGTTTGCAACAGACTGTTCCATGAACTCTACAAGCCCATCGTCTACGGAATTTTGGTATTCCTCAATGACACGCTGCTCCACGGGAGTATGCTGCGTCGGGTCGGTGTTTACGCTGGTGCTGTCCTCCTCAATAATAAGAGGAGACTTTTGCTCCTGCTTAGGTGCTTCGGCCTTCTGCTCCTGCTCGATGATAAGCGGAGACTTCCAGCCAGGATACTCGCTAAGACCGCCGGTAGCCAAGTCGCCAGCTGCGCCAATGACAGCGCCCAACATAGCGGAGTACAGCGCTTCATTCCCAAGCCCTTTGCGCCCCTCGGCTGTGCCGTAACTTTCCTTTGCGGCTTTGCCCTCGTCATAGATGGCCTTGAGGAACGGACTGAGCGCCGCGGTCAGCGCCTCCTCGCCACCCTCGCCCGCTGCATTGGCAAGGCGCTGCAAAGCCCACTGTGCGGTTTCGTTGCCGCCCGCCCTTTTCACAAGCCCCTTTACGAGGTCGTCCGTCAGACTCTTGCCGTAAATCTTATCCAGACCACCTGTGAGCTTCTCAATGCCCGCTTCAACACCGGCGGAGGCGGCACCGTAGGCAAGGGCTTCATTGAGCGTAGCGCCATTTTGTTCGGCCTCGTAGGCACCCCCGCCGAAAGCGCCAGCAGCTGTGACGGCCATCGTAGGCAGCTTTGTCAAAGCGGAAATAGCGACATCCGTTGCGAGGCCGGAACCGCCTTCAATGGCCTGCAGAGCGAACTGTCCCACCTTGCCAGTGCCGTCATTGGCCCGCTGACTTACGGTTTCATATTCTTTCCGGGCTTCGTCCGCTTTGTTGTAAAGCCAGTCGAAGGGGGTTTTATCTTCGTTGGCACGACCACTGGCGGCTCCAACCCTCTCCGCAAGCTTACCAGCAGCTTCAAACAGGTTAGCTTCTTTGTCGAGCATACCGAGCTGCAGAGCGTCCATGGTTTTGGCCGTTCCGGTCTCCAGCGTATTGCGGACACGCTCATACCATGGTGTATTGTTGCCGGTGGCCTTGTCCAGTTCCGGGGTCCGCACGGGCTTATAAGATGGGACGCTATTGGGCAGCAACGTTAGCTCGCTGTCATAGTTCTTTGCTTTGCCGGCGGAGCCGTTGGATGCTCCGCCCTGTTTCTGCATATAGCTGGGCTTTACACGGTTGCCTGCAACCGCTTTTTCGTCCAGAACCAAAAGATTTTTAGAGGCCATGGGCTACCCCCTTATCAGCCGTATTTCGCCTGCCATGCCCGGAAATTCTCCGTGGCCTGATTGGCCGCCGTAGTGACCATGGATTCATCCACGCGGATGGCCTCATTGTAGAGGGCAAGCGCCCGGTCTGCCTCATTGGCGGCAATGGCATCGGCAATGGCTTTCTGATACTGCGCTGCAAGGTCGGCTCTCTTCGCCTCCACGTCAGCAAGGGCTTCACTCTCTGCCTGACGTATGGCGGAAATGCTGCTCACAAGGGCGTTATTCTGCGCCAGAGCCGCCTGAGAACCCGCGCCGGTATTCATGCCAGCCGCCGCCGCTCTTTCGTTGAACGCGGCCTGAGCCACCGCAGACTGAGCCGCAGCGGCATTGGCCGCCTGCTGGTACTGAGGCGCGATGGTTGCGGACTGCCTGTCCAGCGTGGCCACGTTGGCATCATACGCCGTCTCCAGCGCAGCCTTGCGTCTCTGCTCGTTGGCGTCATACATAGCGTTGATGTAGTCGGCCTGAGACGTGGCCGCGCGAAGCGTCGCAGCCTTGTAGGCGTTGGAGCCGCCGGAGCTTGCTCTATAACTGCCGTCGCCTGCGGCAGGGTCTCCTATTGTAGGATCAGCAGGGAAACCGCCGGTGTTCGTCACATTCACCGTTCCGCTGTTCGTGGTGGTTTCCTGTAGGCTGGGGACGCGCTCGGCATAGGCTGCCCGCAGGGCTGCGCCCATTTCCTGCGCGTTTTTCTGTGCCGTTTCCGCCGCGGAAAGCGGGGAAGCGTTGGGCGCAGCAACGGTGCCGGTGCCCGTGGTGGTTGTGCGTGAGTGGAATTTATCTGTAGCTGCCATATCTTAACTCATCTCCTCCCATGAAGTTCCGTTATCAACATACGGGGCGTACTGCTCCCAGCTGCTACCATTATCGATCCACACTTGATACGGTTCAAAACCCGTACCGCTGTCGATGAACGCCAGACCCAGCGCCGCCCACACAGCGTAGAGCGTGACAGCCGCAGAGGCTGTATAACTCGCTCCCGGTGCATAGGCCGCCTCTTCCGCGGATGCGCTGGCCGCAAAGCCCAGAAGCTCATACCCGGCTCTCTGGCATTCCTCTGCCGTAGGCAGCGTGACAGCACCCTTGGTGGTCTCCGCGCTGTACTGGGCATAGAGCGTGGCGGAGGCATTAGCGGTATAGGAGCCGCCGGACGCATAGCTGGTGCCGCCGCCATTTGCTGCTGTGTTCCACGAGCTGAACGTGTAAGCCGTGGTGTCCGTTGCCGTCTCTTCGCCCTTGGCCGTAGTGCCGCCGTTGGCATTAAACGTCACCTTGCTGCCTGTCGCCGTGGTAGAGGCCTTGGTAGGCTTCATGGCCGAGAGCGTCAGAGCAACGCCGTGGGTCTTGGTCTGAGCACCCGGAGCACCACTGCCGCCGTTGGCGTTGTAGCTGACGGTGTACGTAGCCACCGCAGACGAGCAGGAAAAGCCGCTGTCATACAGAAGTGCGGCGGCATTATAGTTGTTGTACGTTGTTGCTATCCACAGATCGTACGTTGAGCCAGCCGAAAAGGTTTGGTTCAAAGTAATGGCAGCTTTGTTGCCGGAAAAACTGAACGCAGTGCCGCCCGTAACCCAATCTATGCCGGGATGGCTGGAAGCCGGTGACAATCTGTAATAGAAAGTGCCGGTCGCCGTGTCGGCGCTGAGCGTAATTGCCACTTTGCTCAGAGGCACTGACGGTTTAAAACTAATGCAAATATTGTAGTTTAATTGACTTTGCAGATAGCCGATACGCCAACCGCTGTCGAGTGACGCCCGCGATGTGCCGCGATACTGGTAAAGCGTGGCGCTCGACATATTGGCAAACGACAGCGCCATCTCAGATCTCGCCATATCACGTCACCCTCTTGAAGAAGATCCTGCCGGGGATGCCCGGAGCCGGAAGCTCGTCGCCATACTGGTGGCTGCTCAGAACCATGGGACCCGCGGCCAGATAGCCGGTCAGAGATACGCCTTCCAGTTCCGGGAGCAGCGAGCCGTTGATGTACTCCTTAATGGCTTTACCGCCCTCGTCGAACTTGTCCTGCAGTTGACCGGCACTGAGCCCGTCGTCCACGTTGGGGGTTTCCGAGAGCTTGGAGATGATGCTCATGTCCTTAGAAAACTGTGTAAAAGCCATACAAAGCCCTCCTTATTTTGCGTAACCCGTCTCCCGAACGCGGATGTCCGCCGCCAGCACCGTGGCCGTGGTTTCAGGCTCCGCACTCTGGAAGATGAGTTTGTAATAGGTATATTTCTTTGCTTTGATGCGCAGCCGCTTAATCTGCGGTCGGCTGCTGGTGATGAAAGAGAAGTTTGAAAAGTCCACATTGCCAAAGGAACTGATGCTCTTGGCAACGACCTTCGCTGGGAAATCGCTCTTTCGGTCTGTCTTTATGGTGATCTCCACGTGGGAGCGGCTTTCCGGTTTAACAGACACCCACACCATCGACGTGTACTTGCGCATATAGTCCGAGCCGAAGTCCATGCTTCCGCTCTCCCAATAGGCAGGGATAGGTTCCCCGCAGTCGGTACGGGCGCGGTCGGTGACGCAAAGCACCCTGCCGTCCGAGGTGCCGCAAAAAAGCTCACCACGGAAATTGCACATGGTCTGCGCATCGAAATTGGTGTAGATGTACCAGGCGTCCGCCGCGTAGTTGTGGACAATCGCCATCCGGCCATGACAGACGTAATACTCCTGCGCGTCGTTGTCGTCCCAGCACTTGCAGTTCTCCACCACAAAGCTGCGGAGCGCGGTCTGCACCCGGTCGCTGATGCGCTTGGCTAAACGCTCGTCGGCGGTAACATACGTAGAGCTTCCCCGCCATTCGTAGATGTCCTCGCCAAAGACCGTGCGCGGATAGTTCAGTACAAGTTGCGCCTGTCCGGGCGCTGCGTTGCCGATGGCCTTATTGACGGGCGTCACGTTGAATGTAGCAATGGTAGAGCCGTCGGCCAGCGTTACGCTGCCGTAGACGATGGAGTAGGCACCGTTGGTCTTAAAGGCCATGAGCCGTCCGCTGTGGCGGATAAGTGCCGTCACAGGCGTATTGCTCTCGCCAATCTGTGTCTCGTTCATGTCGGGGAAGTAGTCCGCCCGACCGTTGCCGTCCGTGTCCAGACCGGAGTAAAACACCTCGTTGCTGCCGTCTCCGTAGAGGAACACGCGGCTGTCCTGAGTGCCGTTATAGAGTTCGGCGTAGCGCATCTTCTCCACTTGGCTACGGAAGTTGGTGGGGTGCGTCCAGCCGATTTCTATGGTATTGATACCTTTTTCCGGTACCGTCGCAAAAGTCACGCTGCCCGCTGCCAGATCTACCGTATAGCCCGTGACAGCCGCGCCGGTGACAAGGTTCGTCACATAGTCCACCGAGGCAATGTTCTGTTCCGGCAGGATGAAGGTGAGGGCGGAGCCGTCCGGGGAGAACTGAGCGCGGCGCAGACCGTTGAGCTTGTTCACCTGTTCCAGAGACGTACCGCCGCCGCCGGGGACAGAAGCCGTCACAACTAAAGGCCGGTAGCCTTCCACGGCGCTGAGCGTTTCGCCGTCGTAAACCTGATAGCTCCTGCCGTCCAGAATGTAGGCAGAGCCGCCAAAGCCAAAAATAAAGACGTCGCCCGCAGTGCTCACAGCACCCAGCTCCGTCCTGTTCCAGTCGGCCCCGTCAAAGAGCCTATAAAGTTTCCCATCGCAGGCAGCGAGGACGCACTCAGTCTCTGCCACCATGCCGCTCCAAAGCCGCTTCACCTCGCCGGTGCCGATGGTGTCCATCAGCTCCGTACCGGGGCGACGGCGGAGGTTTCCGTCGCGGGTGATGCGCCAGTTTTCCATAACGGCGGCCTCGCCCATTTTCAGCTTGGTGTCGCCGTCGCGGCTCTGGTTCAGACCCAGCCACTTCTTGATAGGATAGATTTTCTCGTTGGTGGTAGCGGTGATCGTAGCCATACGTCACCACCCCGCAAACTGATTGAACTGCAGCCCGCCGTAGAAGTCTTCCGGGGTGTCCCACTCAGCGGGGAGCGTTCGGGAGAACCGGGCCAGCAGTTCGTTGTAGCGCTGAAGGAAGTAGTTACCAAGTGCCGGGTCGTCGTTCTTGATAAGCTCGGCGGCAAGGCCGTAGGGCAGCACCGTACCTGCCATGCCGTCGTCCAGATTGACTTCATCCTCCAACAGGAGGATAGGCAGACACACGGGACGCTTCCCCGGCGTCTCCACCTTATAGGTATCAGAGAACGGATAGCACTCGTTGATGAGCGTGTTGAGAATTTCGATAGCCCGGTTCTGATACTCCACCGTATCGCTCCACATGGCGGAGCCGCCCTCGCTCTGCTCGTCCATGAGCTTAATAGCTCTGTTGAATACTTCCTGTGCTTTCATGCTTCCGCCCCCTTTCATTCATAACCGTATTTTTTAAGAATGGCCGCCCTATCGGCATCACGAAGCATCTGCTTCATAATACCGGGCGGTACGAGTTCGAGGAGCTTTCTCAAGTCCTCTGCCGCCTCTTTATTGGCGGCTTTCTCCCTGTTATACGCAAGTATGCGCTCTCGCAGCTCAGGTCTCATTCCGTCACCCCGCTCAAAAGCATATCCAGCGCCGCTTCCAGCTCTGCAATGCGTTCAGTCTCGCTCATGGGCGGCTCCGGCAGAGCCTCTTCCTGCGCAGCGATCTCCTCTGCGCTGCATTCCACCGCCACACCGTCCACCATCTTATACCGACAACCACGGTCGTCCGTCATAATCGGCTGTGGGAAATAGTTGTTCTGCGCATGGTGGTATTTGTCACCATAACCGCTGTCGATGGCCGTCCAGCCAACCGTGTCAGGAAGAAACGCAGAGGAATTGACAGCAGTTATATAGCCGTTGGAATTGGTCTGTACATAGACAATGTACGGTTCCATTTTTGGAAATTCCATTTGTCATCCCTCCTTTTCACAAATCAGCCGACAAGTAGATTGCGCCGTCCCATGCGCCATAGACGCCCTTTGACGTTGCTGACATTTTTACAACCATCGATCTGTCTGAGTGCACTCCAAGAGAGAACGACGATAGATTGGCTTGATACCCTGCGGAATAAGACGCCGTAGGGTTAATGCGCATAGGACAAAAAAACTGCACCGGGAACTCCGTAGGCCACTGTGTTTCTGTATGAAGGTCGGTTCCATAATATCTAAAGTTTATTTTCTGATAATACCGCTGACATTCCGCAAGCTGCTCCGAATACTTGGGAATCTCGTTCAGAACCCAATTCCCATTAGCGTCCTGATGGGCAAGCGTTTGAGTGTTTCCAAGTTCCAACTTCACGGCCTCGATTACCACCATGCCGCCAGCCGTTATCCCCAAAACGGACAAATTAAGCGTCTTGTCTCCAAAATCTCTTACTGTAAAAGTTGTTGAAATAATACCAGCTTGCCCTTCAACAAGGGCATAGTCTCCCGCTCCGTCAGAAACCAATATCCCGGCATTGGTATTTGCAACAGAGGAAATCAGCGCCGAGAAAGTGACCGTTTTTCCAATAAGAGATTTGTCGTTAATACGCTGCGTTATTCTTGAATAGTTCGCCAATGCCGTAAGTTTTTTGTTTTGAACATTGTAAGACGCAACGGACAGACCCCATCTGTCAATGGAATACAATTCAGCCCATGTGGGTTCACTATACTCTGCCTGTCCTCGCTGGTTGACCGGATTTGCAAAATACCAGTTGTCAAGCAGATTGTGGGCGATACCGTTGCTGCCCGGATTGCCCTTTTCGCCTTTCTCGCCTTGTGGGCCTTGTGGGCCTCGTTCGCCCTGTGGGCCTCTTATGTTCGATGCAGGGGGGTTATCCAGACCGGCGTCGTTCGTCCATGAAATATTACCGGCGGCATCCACGCTGGGAATAAACACAGCCTTGGCCACCTCAGCACTCGCCTGCTTCTTCTGCACCAACTCGCCAAAGGGAACGCCCGCCTTATACCGGGCAAGCAAAGTGTCGTAACTGACTCCGTTTTCTGCAGCCAGTTGAGTCAGGGACTTCTTTTCCCCGTTATAAAAACCGTAGATTTCCATAGCTTCACCCCTTATGAACGGGGGAGGGGCAAAGCCCCTCCGTTACTTATCCTTGTAATACTGCGCGGTGCTGACACCCAGCAGGGTGCCGAGGCACACGGCCACAGCAGCGCAGGTGGTCAGAACCTCATCGCCGTAGGGCAGAGCCCACACGGCGGCAATGGCCTTGTAGCAGACGCCGATAGCGTCCAGAGCCACGAGAGCCACCCACTTGAGAACGTCGTAAACTTTGTCGTTAAGCTTCATATAAAACATCCTTTCCGTTATTACAGCCCGATTTGGCCAAGCAGGAAGCCGACCGCAGCAGCCAGCACAAGGCCAAAAAGCTGTTCGGTCATGTTTTCCCACTTCTTACCGGACTTGCTGTTGAGTTCTTTTACGTCGGTCGCCACTTCGCCGATCTTCTCCTCTACCACGCCGACACGGACGTTCATCGCTGCGACGGCACTTACCAAGGCATCCTGATCGTCCTGCCGCTTTTCCATTTCCTCCATGCGGTGGTTGAGACTTTTGCACTCATCCTCCACATGGGTCATGCGGTGTTCCATGTCGATCATTGGTCGGCACCTTAATTACCCGCAGGAGGGGTGGTGTATACGGCGTCAAAGGACGCAATAGCGCTGTGGAGTTTGCCGGTCTGCTCGGCGTAGGCACGAACCTTGGTGTTCTTGGTGATGGTGATCGCAGCGCTGTAGGTCTGAGCGGTAGAGCTGGTCTTGGGGTTGGAGCCGTCCACGGTGTACTTGATGGTGCCGGTACCGGAGATGCTCACGCTGTTGCTGTTCTGGGTAATGGTGGGCGCAGCCAGACCGCCGGTGCTGTAGACATAGATGCCGTCTGCCTTCTGAGCCATGACGAAGCTGTCGTAGCGGCAAAGACCCTCAAGCAGCACACCGGCGATGCCGGGGGCGTCGTCGTGAGAACGAAGCATATGCATCTTGGAGGGGTCGGCGGAAGCGTTCTTGTACTTCACGATGAACTCGACGCCAGCGGGCATACGGCTCTTGGGAATAGCCACGATGGGGCAGCCGTTAAGCTCGGCGATCTTGCCCTGCACGATGGCCTTGGAAGTCCAGTTCTGGTTGTTGCCCAGCTCGGTAGCCAGCTTGCACTTCACGCTCACGTCGGTACGGACGAAGATGACGCGGTTCTCAGCGGGAACAGCGGCGTCGTCCATCTCGGCGCAGGCGTTCAGCATGGCCTCGATGATGGTGCTCTTGGTCAGAGCGGAGCCCACCATACCCAGACCGGCACCGTTGGCCCAGGTCTTCAGGCGGTAGGCGTCGTTCTCGGGAACGTAACGCTCGTCCCACATCTGCTTCAGGAAAGCGGAAGCCTTCTTGATGAACATCTGGTCCTGGGTGTTGGTAGCGTCGATGGTCTTGGTGAAAGCACGCTTACGAGTCAGAACGTAGGTGTTCAGCTCGTCCTGAACCTCGGTAGGAGTGCCGAAACGGTTGGCGGACGCGGTGGCGTCGTAGTCGTTCAGCTCGTCGGTCAGGATGGTCCACACGTTGATGGAGTTGACGCCGTTCCAGTCGTAGTTGTGACCGCACCAGGCGTCGGTCAGGGAGCGCTGCTTAAAGCGCTCGTCCAGCTTGGTAGCGTATTTGGTAGCGAGATTGATAGCCATAATAATTTCCTCCTTAAAAGTTCAACCCCGCCTCCTAAAAAAATTAGTCCCCGTTGTACCAAATGGCGTCAAACGGGTCAACCGTCTTCGTGCCCTTGGTCTTCTGGGAACCGGTGGAGCGGGATTTGTTTTCTTGTTTTCGTTTTTCTTCCGCGGCTGCAGCCTTCTGCTGCTCAAGCTCGGCGCGGAGAGCTTTCACTTCATAGGCCCGGTAGGCGTTCAGCAGAGACTCGCCCTTGTTGACAGCCTCCCAAACCTCATCGGGTACATTCTTAGGGTCAGACGCAAGCTCCGGATACGCTTTCATAAACTCTGCGATATCCGCGTCTCTCTTGGCGTTCTGGTCTTTGACAGCGGTGACCGACGCCTGCTGCGCCTGCAGCTCACGGGCCCGGCGCTCGTTTGCCACGATCCCGCGGCAGACTTCCACGTCCTTGCCCGTCCTTTTTTGCATCACCTGCACTTGCGTGTTCTCAATGAGCTCGTCCAGAGACATATTCTGGTCTTTGGCGATTTCCTCCAGATACTGGAGCTGCTCATTGCGTTTGCTGAGGTCAGCCCTGACCTTCTCATAATCTTTCAGGTCATTACGCGCCGCCTCCAGCTGGCCCTTGACTTTGTCGTAGTTCATGCCTTTTTCGGCGAGGTCTACGATTTCCTCCCGTGTCACGGACTTTTCCTCGCCCATATACTTGAGCGTGAAGCTGTCCTCGCTGCGCACTCCGGTATCCGTCTGCTGGCTTGCTTCCGTCTCCTCGGTGCCCTCGCCCTCTTCAACTTCTTCCGCCGCGTCCTCTTCGGCTGCTTCGCCATCCTCTGCAAGGTCAGAGAGGTCGATGTCGTCCCAAGAATCTTCCACTTCGGTTTCCGTCATAACGAGATTGTCTTCCATGCTGTTCTCCTTTCTCTGGCTATGGCTGGCCAGTCCCCCGCCTATGGCTGGACGGGGGATAAGATAGAAATTTTTATATGAGGCTCCCTTGTGTAAAGGGAGCTGTCACGCAGTGACTGAGGGATTGCCCTCATTTGCCGCCGACATAAATGTCGGTTACATTGTCTGGGCAATAGCACGCTGCAGATTACGGTTGCCGCTGCCACCCTCTACGGGGATCTCCTCACCCATACCGGCCACGTCGCCCTCAGCGTTTTCCGCAGTCGGAGGCGCGGGCGGAGGCGCGGAGAGCTTGGCCTTGTACTTTGTCAACAGCTCCTGCCGCTTGGAGATGTAGCCGTCCGGGATACGCTCCAGGTAGTCCACAATGTCGATTTGACCGAGCTGCAGAAGGTTGTCCAGCGTCTGCATGGACGCGATTTCGCTCCAGTAGGCGGACGCGCCGACGTCCAGCTTGATGAACATAGGCGTCTTAACCAGCATGCCGAAGTCGAAGTCCACCTGCATGGTCTGGGTCTGCGGGACACCCGCAAACTGGAGCATGTCCATAGACAGGATGGTCTCGGCGGGCACGTCCACCGTACGCTTTCCGTAGTAGAACGCCATGAACTCCATGTAGATGCGCCCCAGGTCCTCGATGCTCTGGTACAGGTTCTGCTTGGTGATCTCCGAAGGGATGCTGGCAGCGCGCTGCAGAGCGATAATGGCCGAGGTGTTGTCCGGTCGGGTATTGCCGAGCGCCGCAGCCGTAGCGCCGGTGAAGCTCTGCGTATGCTCGATGGCCGAGGCGATGAACTGGGCCACCTGCGGGGATATCTGCGCAGGCTCCAGCACTCTTGCGATGTTGGTCACGTCGCCGTTTACGCCGATCTGAGCGCCGACCTGGTTTGTCCACTTGGTTACGCGGTTGCGGTCGTAGACGATTTTCGGGAACGCGCTCATCATCAGACTGACCATCGCCATGGCATAGGCCTTGTTGACGAACTGCTGGTTGGGGATCAGGCCGGTGATAAGTGCCTGTCCGTGGTAGCAGTCCTGCACATAGTCCCAGGGGAGCCACGTCAGGGGATAGAGTCGGATCTTCATGTCGTACTCTTCCCGGATGACGGTGCCCTTGACGGTCTCAATGGCGTGAACGCTGCCGGTCTCTTTGTCTTTCCACATGTACAGCAGCGTGGTGGTCTTATCGTCCACCAGCGCGTCCATCTGCGACCCGTTCTCGTCGGTGTCGGCTTTGATGGCCTCAACGTCTCTGCAGTCGTGCTCCTCGGCGTAGTCCTTTACCTCGTCCAGCATCTGACGCCGGGCAATGATGATATACGGCTGAGACTGCACGCTCTTGTCGTTGGGGTTGCCGAAGTACACGCGGGTGTTTTCCAGTATCTCGGTACAGACGGTGTCGTTGTCGCCGTCCCAATAGCTGAACAGACAGCCGCTGCCGTCCACCGCCGCATTGCGTGCATACTCGCGGAGAAGCGTAGTTACCTTATTGCGCTCGAACAGCGCCGCAAATTCGTCGTTTACGATTTGTGTCAGCTTCTCCAGCTCAGTATCGTTGGCCGCGGCACGCAGGGGAGAGGCGTTCATCTTGATGTTGTCGCTGGTGATGCTCGCCACCTGATGCTGCACAATCTGCTTGAGGAAATTAAAAACAGGAGTAGGCAGTCCGTTGGACTTGACCCCCTCCCATTGCTTGCCGATATAAAAGTTTTCGTTGGTCTCTACGTTGCTGCGGAGCTCAATGCGGTTGTTGAAGTCGAGGCCCTTCTGGAATTTCTTCCAGACCTCCACATGGTCGAGAACTTTACTCATGCTTCACCACCCCATAGTTAAGGATATTGGTAAGGCCCTCCTGGAACTTCCGCTCACTCTCTGCGGCCTCGCGCTCCAGCTCAGCGTGTTCCTTGATAAGGTCTTCAGCCGCAGCCATTGTTTCCGCAAGTACCGCGACGCGCTTCTGCACGTCATGGACAGCGCCGGTAACATTACGCTCGTAGCTCTCAACGGCTTTGCGAGCCGACTTCACAGCCTTCTCGATGCTCTCGATTCGGTCGTCCGTCATCTTATTGAACTCGCGCTGGTTTTTCCGCTCGTTGGCCATGCGGCTGTCGAGCTCCACGTCGTTCTCATGCGCACACTTCAGCAGAGCCTCGGCCATGCGCATATCAGCCGTGAGCACCTTCAGGTCTTTACACAGCGACCGACAGACCAGAGCCAACAGAACACAGCTGACGGCCAGCAGCGCCACAAAAATATTTAAGAACATAACTATGTCTCCTTTACGCGTTGATGTACCCGGTGGAGATCTCCCCGCCGGTCATTTCGTCCTCCATGTCCTCGTCGTCGAACTCGTCCCGCACCAGCTCCGCCACAGGCAGCTCACCCGGCAGCGTGCGGCTCACGCAGAAGTAGCGCAGCGAGTCCGGGCCGTGGGTGATATCGTGGGGCTGCTTGGCGCAGTCGTTGGGGTTGGTCTCGTCCGTCTGGATGGTCTCAAGGTCGCTGATAAGCCCCTTGCAGCTGTTGAACAGCACCAGACCGGGGTTTCCGTCGGCACCGTCCATAAGGAACTCCTTCACCTGCAGCCAGCCCTGTACGCGGTTGTTGTCCGCCTTGATGATGGGCACGCCGTTCACCATGAACAGCTCCGCCATGCTCTTGCCGGTGTCCTTCTGCCGGTTCCACATATCCGGCGGTGCAAACGTAACAGCGATACGCTCATCCTTGCCGGTATTCTCCAATATGGCCTGTGCAGCCTCAGAAACGTTCAAATTCGACTGCCGGTACTCCCGGTAGATAACGGCTCTGCCCTTCTCGTCCACCGCAGCCCAGACCACCGCCAGCATGTCGAGACCGTAGTCAAACGCCCGGTAGCGCGTCCAGTGCGCCGGGATCTTGAACGGTGCCACCACATGCTTGGCCGGCGAGAACTCGGGGAAGTAGTTGCCGCCCAGCACGTCCCAGTCGCCGTAGCGGTGGGCGTGACGGATGTTCTCCGGCAGCTGCGACAGAGAGTCCAGATACTCTTTACCGCCCTTGGAGTTCATCAGAGCTTCGTTATCATCGACCGTGGCCTGAATAAAGTAGTAGTCCTCCGGGTTCTCGTTCTCTTCGGGGTTCGGTGAGTCGAGCTTGTACTGCTTGTCGATGAACAGACGCTTTACCCAACGGTGGCCTACGCCGCCGGGGTTGCACGTAAGGAAAAACTGCTTCGGAAAATCATTGACGCCTCGAAGACAGCCGCCCAACAGACGGAACTCCTCCTCGGTAAACTGCGTCGCTTCGTCCATAAAAATCCAGTCGTATTCCTGACCCTGATACTCAGTCATAGCGCTCTGATACGACTGGAAGTGCCCAAACTTTATGATGCTGCCGTTGATGAAGTACATCTGCTTCTGCTGCACGTTGTACGTCGCCAGGGCAGACGGCACCAGCTTCAGCAGCGGCTCAATGTGGTTCGACTGCAATTCCGGATACGTGCGTCGGATGATAAGAATGCGAATACCAGCGTATTCACACGCACCGCAAAGCGCTTTGGTTCGGACGCCGTGAGTCTTGCCGCCGCCACGAGCTCCGCCGTAGCCGGTGTACTTCGCCCGGCTGAGGAAAAACTCCTCCTGCTTCTTATTCAGTTTTCCGAGCTGAAGGCTTACCTCGTTACTTGCCATGCTTCAGCGGCTTCCCGTCCGCACCGGCAATGGAGATCGTAATAGCCTGACTGCCCTTCGTCTCAGTACGCTGTACGCTGTCCTGAAAGCCGCCCCACAGCTTCTGTTTGCTCAGGAAGATCCAGCCCGTTACCTTGTTGCTTGCACCGTTGGCGATCTGCTCCACGCAAATGCCCCGGCGGAACTCCACCAGCCGATCCATTGCCGCCTGATACGTGATGCCCGTGGGCTCTTCGTCCTCGTCGCTGTCATAGAAGCCGTCATACCAGCGCTGCATCGTCCTGACCTTTACACCGAGCTTCTCCATCAGCTTGTAGTCCGTCGGCATGACGCCGTTTTCGATGTAATCGGCAATGAGCTCCTCAACCGCCTGCGCTACCTGCTCCGGCGTGCGCTTTACAGGTCGACCGCCTTTGCTCTTCTTCTCTGCTGCCATGAAACCACTCCTTTCTTGAATTATTTGGGTGTCCACCACCCTAATAGAAAAACCCCACCGGCATTTTTCCGATGGGGTACCTTTTGAAATTGTCAGCCATGCGTGTTCACAATATTACCTATAGGCTAACGCACGAACGCCGCCCCACTTTTTCCGCTACCCCCTACCCGGGGGAGGGTCCAAAACGATGCCAGGAGGGGAGGCCCTGCAGGCCGTGGCCGGGCCTATAACATGCAGCTCATACGTCCTTTATGCACTGTTTTCAATCCCAAATTAAACAAAATAACCAATTTGTTAAATAATAAAAGCCCGCAAACCATTGAGTTTACAGGCTTTTCATATTTCCGTATAAAATGAATAGTAAAATCAGGCTCCACAGCCCTTGTAAAATGAATAATTCAGCCAGCAGCCGAGGCGCTTGTGGTGGCGCTCGGCGCTGCTGGCATAACTAAACGTAATCTATGCGATAACAAATAGGAATCCGCTTTTTTAAGCAGCCAAAACGCACCAATTTTATCTATAAGAGGAGAGAAGAGGAGATAAGACAAGACAAGCAGAAAAGCAAAAAACAGAAGCGACGGCCGGCGATTGCCAGCAAGAAACTTTTCTTTGCGGCGAACGAAGTGAGCCGTTTCTTTTCTTCGCCTTCGCCTTTGATCCTCGTCACGAACGCCAGTTCGCGACCTACATTATTGACTTTCTTTCTTCTTTCTTCTTTCTTAAGGGTTATTAATAGGGGGGTACAGGGGGGGAAGAAGAAGGGATTTTCTTTCTTCTTTCTTCTTTCTTTCCAGCCTGCATTATACCACAGGTTTTCGTGGCAAAAGTGGACATCTTTTGAAAAACAGCAATAAAAAATAAAAAATAGCACTGTACACACAATAAAAGGGCGGGTTACTTCCCGCCCTTGTCTCTTGCCATGGCCTCCAGGATCGCCCGACCAATAAACGCATTTACGCTCTCGCCCATGCTGTCCGCGTGAGCTTTAATCATTCCTTTCTCACCTTTCGGCACGCGTACCGTTATCTCGTCGTAGTTGGCTCTTGTATACTTCGCAACGGCGCGCTGTTGGGCCTTCGATATAGCCACAATATCACCTCTTTTCCCTGCGATTCTATCACATGATATATATTGAGCGCAATAGTGCATGTTGCACATATTGAGCGCAATAGATTTGTACAACATCCCGTCTTGATATATTGAGCGCAATAGATTATAATTCAAAGCGTCAGGAGGCCACAGGCCACCGGCGCAGCACCTTGACAACTGAATATCGGCGATGTAGAATAGCCATGAGGTGAAGACCATGACCAATGAAACGTTGATTCTTGAAACCCTCCAGCAGATAAGCGAAAACATCCGCAGCATCAATACCCGGCTTGATGGTATTGAGACCCGGCTTGAAAGCATAGAGGAAACCTTGGAAGAACACACAACCGCGCTTGACGAGCTTATCAAGTGGGCAGATGATGCGCAGGTAGTTGTAAAAATTCCATTTGCTCAGGCCGCACCCCTCCCGGAAGCGCAATAAATACATAAGACTTACAGCATCGCCGATATTCGGTGGTGCTGTTTTATTTTGTATTATTGAATGGAGGAATACACAATGAAATACTTCACTACCTGCCATGATCTCGATTCCCTCAAAGCCCAGTACCGCCGTCTGGCCATGAAGCACCACCCCGACAGAGGCGGCGATCTGGAGACCATGAAAGCCATCAATGCCGAGCATGATCAGCTCTTTGAAATCCTCAAGAAACAGCACAATGAAAGCGCTGACGAGTACCACCAGACCACCGAAACCGCCGAAGAGTTCCGCGAGGTGCTCAACGCCCTTTTGAAGCTGGACGGACTCACCGTTGAGCTCTGCGGCTCCTGGCTCTGGATCAGCGGAAACACCAAGGCCAACAAAGAAGCCTTGAAAGCTGCCGGCTGCCGGTGGAGCCAAAATAAGTCAATGTGGTATTGGCGGCACCCTGAAGCGCGCAAGCACTACCGCAAGAGCAACGCGAGCATGTCCGACATCCGCCGCAAGTATGGATCTCAGGTGTTCCACGGCTCCGAGGAAACCAGCGGATACACCCGCATTGGGGCGACGGCGTAAGCCGTCCCCCGCAGGAGGTGAACATGGAATATACAGACCTTTTTCGCTGCTTCGGCTCTCCAAGCACTACCGCCGAGCACCGCATTTATATTTACGTTGAGACCCCCGAAAACCTCAAGAGCGCAAAAGAGATCAGTTACCGTGACCACTCCGCCGCTCAGAACATCGCCGAAATGGAAAAGTATATTGAGCTTTTAAAGCTGTATCGGATCGAGCTTGCCCGCCGTTATTCTCAGTTGGAAACTATGTCCTACAAGGACACGCTTTACCTCGAACGGATTCCCCATTGGATAGGCAATATCGAATACGTGATCCGCATCGAGCGAGTCATGGAGGATGGAACGAAGACCGAGCCTTTCCGCGAAACCTTCCCCGGCAAAGAACGGCACAAGGCCTTTGCCCGTTTTGATGAGCTGCGCAAGCAGCACCCAGGCATTGAGGCGGTAAAAGACATAGAGCGCCGCCCTTGGGAGCATTGACCACCACAGAGCCCCGCCGGAGGCCTTGTATCCGGCAGAAAGGAATTGAATTTATGAAACTCTCTATTAAAGCCAATGGAAAAATAACGGACGCGCTCATCAATAAGACTATTAGAGACAACGAGGGCATCCACCTTGAAAAAACCCACGTAGACGGGGAGATTTATATGGTTGAGATCACTTTTGACCCTTCCTATTTGTGGAGCGATTTGGAGTTTTGGCTGGAGGATGAAAACGGCCATTATTGCGACCACGCCAAAATGAATGTTTCCAAGAGATACAAAATGCAATTCAGTAAATAAAAGGGGGCCTAACATATGAAAAAGAAAAAACTTTACCCCGGCACCGTGGAGGCGGAGCAGCAGCGCTGCAAGGGCCCGGAGCCTGGCCCTGAGCCCGATTTTATAGCCGGGGCCCCTAACTATGATAAATTCCACGGTTGGGCGCCCGAAGAGGTTTTGGTGTTTCTCAATATCGATTGATCGGAGGTTTTAACTTATGAGAGTTGCGGACACAATCACAAACGGCGCTTTGACTTACTCCCTTTATTGGCAGACTGCAATGGACGGCAAGCGGTATTGCCGCGTAAAGGTTTATGACTCCCAGCGTGGAACAACTTACCAGTACGGCTATTATTTCAAGACCAAGAAGGCCGCCCGGCTCCATATCGCAGCCGGATGTTGACTGGAGGCCCTGACTTATGATGCTTTTTGCTTTTGCTCTTGAGCTGCTTATGGCCGTAATTCTCGGCGAGGAACTGCTTTATTGGGCTCTTGCCTTATGGCTCTTTGCCTTGTGGCTTCGCCGTATGGTTAACCAATACCGGGACGACATCGCAGCCCGTAATTGGGGCCGCGAGTATTTCGCAAGGAAGTATTGAAAAACCGACTCTCGAGGTTTATAATTTAACCAACTTTTGACGTGGCCTTTATGGCCGGAAAGGAATTGCTTTATGAAAATCGTTTTTGGCGATTTTACCGTCGCTTATACCGTCGTCGGAGAAAAAGAGGAAGAGGCTGCGGCAGCGCTTGAGCACAGATTGGACATTCTGGACCACTCCCGCGGCTATGGGATTATCAGTTCCGGCGATTATTACGCGGAGAAAAAAGACCTCCGGACCTCCATCGCTGAAGAGTATGGCGTGGAAATTGAAATGGTAGATAGCGCCGACGTTAAGTACAAAGTAGTCGACGGACAGCAAATCTGGTATATGGATTAAAGCCGGGAGCTATATGCCCTCAACTCTTATTCTTTGAACTCCGCCGCAAATTTACTGGAAATTTACTGGAAACGCGCTACATTCTACGACATATTTCACCATATTTTTACATCATCTAAAAACCAGCAAAGCATTGATTCATAAAGAAAAATCCCGGAAACTCAACGGTTTCCGGGATTGACTGTTTGGCGGGAATATGTGGGAATCGAAGCCACAAAGAATATAGTATTATCAATGCTTTCGTGGATTTTTACTGTAATTTTACTGATAGGCTATAAATTATTGAATATCTATACTATACAATCCTTCGCGGATTTTAGCCTTATGCGCATCCCGCAAATGCGTATACACGTCTTTCGTCGTCTGAATCTGCGCATGCCCGAGCAGCTCCTGTGCGTCACTGTCAGATACCCCGGCCTCGAAGAGCATCACCGTGTAAGAGTGCCGGAGCTGATGAGGGGTGCAGGTTACCCCGGTAAGCTCCTTGTACTTTGCCCATGCGCTTTGGCATTGCGCGTCGGTGTATGCCTCTCCTCGGAAGTTCTTGAATACCGGCCCCTTGCCCTTTTCAACGCGCTCCAAGAGCTTATCAAGGATAGGGACTACACGAATACCGGCCTGTGTCTTGGGGGCTTTCACGGCTTCCCTGCGGCCTCCTACGATGGACAGGCTTTTGTTGACTGTTATCGTCCGGTTTTCCGTGTCCACGTCGTCCCATGTGAGCGCCCGCAGCTCACCACGGCGCAGCCCGGTATACAGCGCCCAATAAGCGAAGTCCCCGAACGGGAGATCATAAGAGGCCTTTATAGTGGCGATGTCCTCGGCACTTGCCATGTCCCGGGCCGCCTTATCAAGCCCTTTCGGCACTACCAACTCCCGCGCCGGGTTTAGATCGGCATAGCCCATCTGTACGGCGTAACGGCAGATCAGGTTGATGACCATAAGTTGAGTGCGGGCGGTCTTGTCGGCCATGTGGTGGGCTTTCACGGCTCGATTGATAAATACGCTTATGTCCTTGGGGCGCAGCTCCTTTATGCTGATGCTGCCAAGCGCCTCAACCGCCCGGTTCATGGCGGGGACATAGCCCTTGTGGGTGGAGGCTGCCAGCTTCGGCCCTGCATCCTCCCACCACTCAGCGGCGACCGCTGCGAATGTCTGGCCGCTCTCGGCCTTTTCGGTGTAGTCGGCGATCTTGCGCAGTACCTCCGCTTTGGTCTTGCCATAGACAACCTTGCGCTTGCCGCCGGTGATATCCCGCGGCAGCTCTTGTTGATAAAGGCCATCTTTCCGCCGTTTCATAACAACGTGCCGCCTTTCATCGTCTGCCCCAACGCGCCAATGCCGTTATTAAACGTTGCCGCCAGACGGTCAAGCCACAGGAAGCCGACATCCGGGTTCATCCGGTCGATGACCAGAGCGGTGATGATCACGAAAAGACAGATGGCGAGGGCGATACCGAGAATCACGGATAAGATGGCACGGCCACGGGCTGTCCGATGCTCCTCTTCCCAGTGCTGCTCGTTGGTCTCTGCCTGACGCTTCAAAAACTCGATCTTCTTGACCGCATCCTCTTTATAAGATGTGTACTCCGCCCGGAGGCGCTCCAGCTCCCCATCCGCACAGTCTTCCATGGCGATATCCTCGATGCAGAAGTGGGCGGGGGAATTATCATGGCCACCGTTGGACAGAAGGTTCAGAAGGTCGGTGACGAGATCCAGTTTGAGGGACTTCTCCTCACCGCTGAACTTGCGGTTGATGGTGGCGATGGAAACGTTGAGCCGCTCCGCTACCCGCTGCCGTGTCCAGTTTCCCGGCTCCAGCGTATTGAGGTAGTCGCAGCGGAGGCGGAAATACTCCGCCAGATGGACAACGGCAGCGCCGACCGGGTTCGGCCCACGGCAGGTGGCACCGTTTTTCGGGCAGCGGACGCATTTCTTAAACGGATTCCCTTCCAATGTTTTCGGCATCTTTACCCCTCTTTTTCATATTTTGATATGTGCGATTCAAAAAATGATACGGTCTGTTCGACAGCAGCGATTGCGAAAACAGGCCGGAGGTGGTAGGCTTTACTCAGGCCAGAGAGCCTACCACCGCAAGATGTCGGGAGTGTCGTGATTGCCGTCCGCACTCCCGGCATCGAATATAAAATAAGGAGGATCGCCTATGCACCATCAACCCGACCCGCTTGAACGTCCACGACGTCCAATCAAGCCGCGCCGACAGCCGCAGCGGCTGCCTGTCTCCGAGATCAGCCCCGATCATTTAAACAAGCTGCGCCGTTTGGGCGTCCCTCCTGATTTTCTGGATTAAACAAATCTTTATATATTTTATTGTGGAAGTAAACGAAATGTTGACTTGCGCCTTGACAAAACACGATTAGCTTGTTAAGCTAATCTCAGTTAAATACAGTAAAGGATGATAAATATAAAGAAAAAACGCACACCCGGACTTAACCACGACGCTACAAACAAGGCAATATTTGAATGCCTGCGCAAGGATGGACTTCTCTGCCCAGATGTTAAAGAGGCGGACGTGGCGTACACCCTTACAGCGACCCTTACGGACTGGATAAACCAGGATATAAAAGAAAACGGGTTAACATTTATTGAGGAAGAAGGATATGGGAACAACGGAGATAAGCGCACAGAAAACCGAAATTCGTCTTTTCTTTCTCGCCTCTTCAAACTCTCTTAGGGCATCTTCCCCGGCCTCGGTAAGCCTGTACAGATCATAGGAAATATACAGATGCAGATGTCCTTCTTCCGTTCTTTCCTCATGGCTTGTTGGCTTTGAAACGAGAATATAATTTTTTTCCATAAGGTACGGCGCAGTATCCCCCGTTAACTTTCCGTCCCCCTTACGCAGCTTTCGCAAGGCTCTGTATTCTTTCCATTTTAACATACCCACACCTCACATAAAAGGAGTGATGCCGATGTCCGACAAGCGCAAAGAGCTTATTGCAGAAATCAAGGCCGAACTGTCGGACCTGACCGACGAACAGATAAAAAGACTCCTGCAACTGATAAAAGAAGAACAGCGCAAAAGCGCCTGACCGCTCCGAAAGGGGCGGTTTTTATTATCTATTAAAAATAGATGCAGCGAATAACGCCACGCCAAAAGAGATCGCAATGGCTTTCACATAATCAAGGCCAACCGGCTTCTTCAAGTCTATGTCGTTTGCTGGAACAAGAACAGCGTGAATGGCCAGCACAACACCATAAATAACAAGACAACCAATAATAAGCTCAATGATTCCGTACGCCCATGTTGTGTCGTCCTGAATGTTCCCAACCCAAATAAACGTATAGAGAAAGATGCCTGTTGCAAGATGCGCCAACTTCGACCGGCATTCCCGCAGTTCTTTTAATTCTCGCTCGTGCTCTAACTGCCTTTGGAGTCTCTCTAATTCATCCATTACAGACCCTCCTTAGCTATCTTTATCAACTGTTTCAGACGAATAAGCTCCTTATCGCTCATACCGTCGATCATGCTCAATACTTCCCGCCGCTCTTCGCTAAGCTCGCCCTCCGGGGCGGGCTTTTTTTCGTCTGTCTGACCTCTTAGCCATTCAATGGACACATCGTAGGCCATTGCGGTTGCGTGTATATAGTTTCTATAAGACTTCGTTTTGCCGGCTTCCCACTCAGAAACGATATTTGCAGGAGCACCAATTTTTTCGCAAAACTTCTTTTTCTCGCCATGAACATACTTGCCGTCGGCTTTTCTCGGAATCAGTGATAGCATTCTCTCCAGCGTTATATCCATACAAGACTCCTTAAAATTGTGCATTACGACAAATCATAATAAATTCTGAATTTGGTATTGCAAACTTAGAATTTATGAGGTATTATAACAATGTCCCCGGTGCAAGGCACCAAAAAGACACCCCTCCCAAGAGCGGCTTTACCTTGTTTTGTAGCGATTTCATTGTACAGCACTCTTGGGAGCTTGTCAATACGAAAACTCATTTTTATGAGTTATTGGAGGTGATAGCTTGACTTTGAAAGAAAGACGACTGGCGGCAGGGCTGACACAGAGCGAGGTTGCCAAGAGTCTGAATGTAGACCAGGGAGCCGTGAGCAACTGGGAGCGAGGCATCAATCCTCCCACCCGGAAGTACCGCGCCCCCCTCGCCCAGCTCTACGGCTGCACCGTAGACGAACTTCTGAAGGAGGATGCATGAAACAGGTTAAATTCCCGGCTTTTCAAAAGGCATTCCTTGAACTCAAAGGGGAGATGTCAATCAAAGAGTTTGCCGAAAAACTCGGCATGGCCAATGCGACCGTCGGGTATTATGCGACGGGCGAAAGGATCCCCAATGCTCTTGGTATAGCTCGCATTGCCGAGGTCTGCGGAGTATCTGCCGATTGGTTGCTCGGCATTTCCCCGGTCAAGGAGAGAGACCCGCAAAAGGCACAGCGTAGGCTGCTGCGAGAGCTTGAAAATGCCGAGATTTGCATTCGTTCTGTGATGGAGGCGCTGCACAGGCACGATACAAGGCTTTCGCAGATCGTGAGACAAAAGAATAAGGAGGAATGATCATGGAAGACAACCCTGTTACCGGCATTGCAATGTGTATTCCGCAGCTGGAACCCAAGCCCATCGGATTCCCCGCAGACTGGGCAACATTCCAGCGTTTATCCGGTTTTTTATTGGCGGCCACGGAATCCATTCTGTTTGGCGATGTGATCTATAACTGCGAACACTATACCTGTGAGAGATTCTGGGAAACCTTTTCGGACAATCTCAAAGAAGTCAACGACCTTCTTATCGATATGAATGCACGCATGGAAAAGCGCAAAGAAGAAATTCTCGGTGCCAAGGAGGAATGACCCATGGAAAAGCCTCTGTACTATGACCAGCTCACGGCGCTGCAGGCCGTGTTCGGCGATGTGCCGACGATCTCCCGCGCCGCCGCCTGTAAGTACCTCAAGATGGACGTGAGAACCGTTGAGCGCATCAAGGACTTTCCCGTCAAGCGTGTAGGCCGTCAGTTCCGTGTCCCCCTCCGCGGCCTTGCCCGGTGGCTTGCATGAGCTACCGCTGCGATAACTGCGGAGAGACCTTCTCCGAGCCGATCGCATGGGTGGAGGACGGCCAGACGTTCACCGGCTCCCCCTGCTGCTTCGATGGTTACGACCCTCTGGACGAGTGCCCCATCTGCGGCGAGGAGTTTGTCCGCAACGAATACGGCGTCTGCCGGGACTGTCTCGGCAAGGCTCTGGAACGCTTCAAGGCGCATCTGGAGACCTATTCCGACGGCGAGATCGCCATGCTGGAGCGTGTCATTGACGGCATCGGCCTTGAGCCGAAGCAGCTCCGGCTTCCCCATGAATGAAAAACGCCCCGACCGGTCGCACCCAGTCGAGGCAAACGCAGAGCGAGTGGTTCCCGCCACATACTCAGCTCTGTCATTATACCACATCTTAGGAGGAAATGCAATGGCAGAAAACGAAAACATTCTGGATTGGGTCGAAAGAGCCATCCGGGCCGAGACCACTATCAATGATCTCAGTTCCATTTTGCAGGAGACCTACCCCGACGTTGGCCTGATGCGCCGCATCCTGATGGTGGAGGCACCCAATGAGTAAGCGACGCAAGCAGAGTACGCGCAAGCCTGCGAAGACCGCGCAGGGAATGCAGACAGAAGAGCGTATAAAGCTCATTCAGACGGTCTACCCCGGCTACAACAACGCCACCGATTCCTATGCCAACAACACCGAAAAGTACGGTGTATGCCGCACCCCCGTGGCCCAGCGCCTCGCTGAGGCCGCCGGGGGAGTCCCGGTAAAGCGGCGCAAGCCCTGCCGGGTGAACGCTTCGCAGATCACCGTGCGCCTTACCCATGCAGAGCGCATCGCCCTGACCACCCGCCGTGTCCGGCTTGGCTATGTCACCGATCAGGCGTATATCTCCGAGCTGCTCCGCCGTGAGCTGAGAGAGGAGGCGGCAACGTGACCGAGGAAGAACGCAAGGCCAGGAGGCGCGAATACGACCGGGCATACCGCGCCGCGCATCTGGAACAGCGCCGAATTTCCAACAAAAGATGGCGGGAGGCCAACCCGTATAAACACGCCGACAGCAATTACAGGTTCAGGAAGCGCGCCATGTTGAAGAACGGCCCGTTTCAGTATGCGGTCATTGAGCAGTACCGCGAGGCGTCCGGGCTTACAAACGGCCAACTGGCCGCTGCTCTCGGCGTACACAATTCCACGCTCAGCAATTACAAATGCGGCGTTGCCCGGCTTAACGTTTATCGTCTCCAGCAAAGCCCTGAGTTTTACCAATGGTACCTCCGGAATGCCGAGCGCATCCGACAGGAGGTGAACGCATGACCGAGGAAGCCAAGGCGCGGCAGAAAGCCCGGCGAAAGGCTTACTATCAGGAACGCCGCACGGAGATCCTGCAAAAGGCAGCCCGCCGCCGCGCCGGCATGAGCGAGGAAGAGCGCTGCGCTTTCAATCAATACCAGCGCAGGTGCTATCGCAGCCGCCGGGAGAAAATCCTCGCCAAAGCCAAAGAACGGTACGCCACCGACGAGAAATTTCGGGAGCGCATCCAAGCCTATACCGCCGAGAACGCAGACCGCATCCGGGAATACGGCGCGGCCTACCGAAGGGATAACCGCGATCTCCTGAATGAGAAGAACCGCAAATACATCCGCTTTTGCAAGCAGCAGTACAGCAGCGAAGCCGATGCGATCAGGGCATGGCGGCTTCAGAGAGGATACACGCTGGAGAAAACAGCGCAGCTCTTCGGGGTCGGCTATACGGCGGTCTCCAACTGGGAGAACTGCCGCTCCCGCCCACCCATAGAGCGTTACCTCTCCATGCGGGACTTTGCCGAGTGGTACGAGAACTATAAAACCAAGGAGGAATAAATGGAAAAGAACTACTTCCAGACGTTGAACGGAATCGACGTTTCGGACAAGACCGAGAAGAAGAACGGCCTTACATATCTCTCATGGGCTTGGGCATGGGGCGAAGTCAAGAAGCGCCACCCCGATGCCACCTATACCATTTATGAGAACGCTGCCGGATGGAACTACCACACCGATGGCAAGACCGCGTGGGTCAAGACCGGTGTCACCGTCAACGGCATTGAGCACATCGAGTATCTGCCGGTCATGGATCACCGAAACCGCTCCATCCCGCTGGACAGCATCAACTCCTTCGACGTCAATAAGACCATCCAGCGTTCTTTGACCAAGGCGGTCGCCCGTCATGGCTTGGGTCTCTACATCTACGCCGGTGAGGATCTCCCCGAAACGGACGATCCCGCGGAAGCCCAGGACGCCGGGCGCAACCATAAAATCTGCGAGTGCTGCGGTCACCTCCTCACCCCGTTTCAGGGCCTCGATAAGAAGCCGCACAGCGTAGCGGAGCTCGTAAAGCTCAGTCAGGAATCTTTCGGCCGCGTCCTTTGCTATGACTGCGTCAAGGCCGAAAGCAGAAAAAAGAAGGAGGTTTCCAATGCTTAACCATGTGAACGTCATGGGCCGCATTACCCATGACCTTACCCTCAAGGAGGGCGACACCCCGCACTGCGGTTTCCGCATCGCCTGTGACAGAGACCGCAGCCGCGAGAAGAAAACAGACTTCTTCGACTGCACCGCATTCGGCAAAACCGCTGAATTTGTTTCCAAATTCTTTGGCAAGGGCCGCATGATCATCGTGGACGGACGGCTGCAGGTGGACGAGTGGCAGGACAGAGACGGCAACAAGCGCAGCTCCGTCAAGATCATCGCCAACAATGTTTACTTTGGCGATTCCAAATCACAGAGCTCCGATGCCCGCTCCGCTGAATCGGCACCCGAACCCACACCCCGAGGGCAGGTCACCTTTACCACCATCAACGAGGACGACGGCGACCTCCCGTTCTAAGGGAGGTTCGCCATGGCAAGAGAATACTTCCACTGCTATCATTCCATGCTACGCGGAACGCGCAATCTCTCGGAAGCAGAGTGCGGGAGGCTGTTTAGGGCGCTGATTGCATACAGCGCAGGAGACGAGCTTATCAATCTTCAGGGCCGGGAAGCAGCGGTGTTTGATGTGTACGCAGAACAGATAGACAGGGAGAAAGCCCAGTACGCCGAGAAGTGCGAAAAGATGCGCCAGAACGGGAAAGCAAATGCTGCCAAATGCTATCAATTGCAAGCAAATGCTACCAATTGCCACCAAGGCAAAGACAAAGGCGAAGACAAAGACGAAGAAAAATATACACCCCCTGTATCCCCCTCAAGGGGGCGCAAGGTGGTCTTTGAGCATGAATCTGAGCCGTATCGGGTGGCGAAATATCTTTCCGAGCGCATTGTGGAGCGAATCGGCATTGCGCCTCACCCGGAAACAAAGCTCCAGACGTGGGCGAACGACGTGGACAAACTGCATCGCATTGATGGCCGCCCTTGGGAAGAGATAGGCCGCGTCATGGAATGGTGCCAGTATAACGACTTCTGGCAGGTGAACATCCTGAGCGGCGCGAAGTTCCGGGAGAAATACGACCAGCTTTTGAGCAAGGCGAAACAGGAGGGTTACGTGGATGGCTGATATGGAACTCGCCCTTTGCGGGGCTATCTGCATCGACCCGGACCGCATCCTGCCCCGCATCCACGGCCTCGTAGAGTCAGACGACTTCGAGGATGCCAAGTGCGCCGTGATTTTCGATACGGTCACCGAAACGGCAAGCCGTGGCCGCACCCTGGACGCGGTGCTCATTGCGGACGCCGTAACGCCCATGTTCTCCTCCCGGGTGGAGGCGGAGGCGTTCATTCGGTCCTGCATGGAGCTTTGCCCCACGCTTGTCAATGCCGAGCTGCACGCCAAGCGGATACACAAAGCAGCGCGGGACAGGAAGATACGCAGCATCATTGACCGCTCCCTGTATTCCGATCTGGACGGCGACGAGCTGGCCGCATCGGTTATCAGCGAGTGTCAGGACTTTCTCAAGGCCGAGCACAGCGCCCGCACGACAACGCTGGATGATGCGCTGCAGGCCATGTACAGGGGTCTTGGCGAAAAGGACGGACCGCGCATTGACACCGGTTTCCCCAAGCTGGACAGCATTCTGAAGGGGCTCCCGGCGGGAAGCCTCACCCTCATCGGTGCAAGACCGTCCGTTGGTAAATCCGCCTTTTCCGAGGATCTGGCGCTTACCGTTGCCCGGCAGGGGAAGCCCGTACTCCTGTTCTCCATGGAAATGGACGCGGAAGAGCTCGCCGAACGAGCTGCCGCCAGAGAAGCGCTCATACCCCTGAGTGCCTACATCGACAAGAATCTCACGCAGGAGCAGTATCAGGCAACGGCGGCCGCTTGCAACTATATGGGCCGCTGGCCGCTGCATATCTGCGATGCGCCCAATGTGTCCACGTCAAAAATCCGGTCTCTGGCCCGGAGCATACCGAACCTTGCGCTTATCATCGTGGACTACATCGGTCTCATGCAGGCTGTAAAATCCAACGACTCGCGAAATCTGGAGCTTGGTGCTATCTCCCGCGATCTCAAAAACCTTGCGTCCGAGCTGCGCGTTCCCATCGTGGCGCTGGCCCAGCTTAACCGCATGGTTTCGGATACCCAGAAACCTACACTTGCCAACATCCGCGATTCCGGCGAACTGGAGCAAAACGCCAGCAAGGTGCTCTTCCTCTGGAACGAGGATAAAATGCTCGGCGTTGTCGGCGTGAGCGTCGCCAAGAACCGGCGCGGCTCGACCGGCGAGGTGTACATGCGCTTCGACGGGAATTACATGAGCTATAAGGAACTATCCGAATACAAGCCTGCCGAGAGATCGGAAGAAACCAGACAGTTCGGCCAAAAGCGCTGCCTTTGATGCCGACAAACAGAAAGGAGAAAACAATGACGCATTACAAGGGTTTTGATAAAGACCTCAAGTGCCGGGGGTACCAGTACGAGGTCGACAAGGAATACGAACAGGACGGCAAAGTGAAGTGCTGCGAGAACGGCTTTCACGCCTGCGAGGCGCCGCTGGCTGTGTTCAACTACTATCCCCCGGCGGAGAGCCGTTACTGCGAGGTGGAGCAGTCCGGCAGCATCCACAAGGATGGCGATAAGACCGCCAGCAGCAAAATTAAAATCGGCGCTGAAATCGGCATTCCCGGCCTCGTCAAGGCGCACGTGGAGTGGGTCAAGGCGAACGTGAAAACCGAGAGCGCCGCCACCAATACCGGCTACCGCAGCGCCGCCACCAATACCGGCGACTACAGCGCCGCCACCAATACCGGCGACCGCAGCGCCGCCACCAACACCGGCTACTACAGCGCCGCCACCAATACCGGCTACCGCAGCGCCGCCACCAATACCGGCGACTACAGCGCCGCCACCAATACCGGCTACCGCAGCGCCGCCACCAACACCGGCTACTACAGCGCCGCCACCAACACCGGCTACTACAGCGCCGCCACCAACACCGGCGACCGCAGCGCCGCCACCAATACCGGCGACTACAGCGCCGCCACCAAGACCGGCTACCGCAGCGCCGCCACCAACAC
>JAFXFT010000196.1 GCA_017513385.1 Oscillospiraceae bacterium
CATTTTCTATCAGCTGTCCATCATCAACCTTTATTTCACCCTCAGTATCGGTATAATCGTAGTCCGTAACGCTGTAGTTAAGCACACCGTCGGGCTGTATACGCATAATACCGTTTACACCAACGTACACCATTGTGCCGTTCTTCTCGGAATAACTTGTACCTCCAAGAAGGCTTATTCCAAGCAGCTCAGCAGTTCGCTCTACAACTCGCTCGTTTTCTGCTATATTCTCAGCTGCGACTATATTCTTATCAGATATTTCGGGCAGGATAAGAGTATAAGGCGCAACCATATCTCCCAGTTCTTCAGATTCAAAGGCAAAATATGCGCCGTTAGGCAAAAAGGTCTGCATTACTCCGCCTATACTGTCAGCTACGGCTGCTGTACCGCATTTGCGATAACCCTCAGAATTGGCATAGTATACGTCAACACCGCCATGCTCTCCGATAACCACTGCAAACCGATCAGCATAGTCTCTGTTATCATTGAGCGTGCTCATTCCGAGCCATTTTATAAGCGAGGTTATAGGCAGTTCTACCTGATAATCCCAGTATACGCCCGAGCGAGTAAGAGCTTCGCGCCATTCCTCCTCGCTGCAGCTTTCCGGAAGTCGTGCAGAACCAAGCGCCTCACCAACTATATTCACAGTGCTTTCATACAGGCTGTCAAGCTGCGCTTCATCGCATTTAGCACCGTAACGTGCACCTACGTCACCTATAACAGCCATGACAACAGGCTTTGCGGCTACGTCTACATCCCCGTTTTCAGTATTCATATTGCCCGAATTTCCGACCTGTTCGCCATTCTTAAAATATATTGCCAGTATTCCGGGCAGATCCGCTTCGGCAAGGAATTCATTGAAAACCTCGCTCTTATAAGCAAGAAAGATACCATTAAAAATTAAAACAACAATAGCGAAACTTTTGAGCAGTTCCTTTAACTTACGGTTCATTAGCTTCACCGCCGCTCTGCTCTCTGGGCAGTCGGATAAGCACCTTTGTTCCCTTGCCGGGTTCGCTGTCGATGCTGATCTCACCGCTATGCTTCATTATTATTTCTTTTGCAATTGAAAGGCCAAGGCCACTGCCGCCCAAGGCGCGTGAACGTGCGCGGTCTACGCGATAAAAACGATCGAAGATATGAGGCAGCTGTTCAGGAGGAATACCGATACCCGTATCCTTTACGCTGACCCATACATGGTGCTCACTACCGCCTACCTTAACGGATATCTCTCCGCCGTCGGGAGTATATCGTATCGCATTGGTAATGATATTTACGATTACCTGTTCAATACGTGCTCTGTCGCCACAGCAAATAACAGGGCTTTCCGGAGCCTCTACAATCAATCTCATATCGCGTTTTTCTACATTAAGGCGAATTGCCTCACAGATATTATTCGTAGAGTTTGCTATATCGAAGTTCTCAAAGCGCATATCGTTATCGCCTGCGTCAAACTTGGAAAGCATAAGCAGATCCTGAACGATTTTAACCATACGGTCACTTTCATTAAGGATAACCTGCAGGAAGTGCGCGCGGTTATCCGGCGGCATCTCCTCACCTACATCCTCAAGAGTCTCCGCATAGCTGCGAATATTTGTAATAGGAGTACGCAGCTCATGAGAAACATTTGCAACGAACTCGCGGTGCATCTGCTCACTCTTTCGCTGTTGGGTAACATCATGTATAAGAGCCAGTATGCCGCTCTGTCCGGACTCACTACCCACAAAAGGCGCGAGTATCATTTCCAAAGTCTTATCCTTTATTTCTCTCTCGGCCCGTATAACAGTGGGGGCTTTAAGAGCAAGAACGGTTTCTTTATCTTCGATACTTCCGAAAATGACGGAATAATCCAGATCCGGATCCTCAAGGCTTACGCCCAGCAGTTGTTCCGCCGCAGGGTTATAATGAATTTTTACGCCCTCGCTATTGAAGGCAACTATACCGTCGGTCATATGCAGGAAAACGGTACTGAGTTTGTTTCGTTCGCCTTCAATAACTTCCAGGGTATCCTGCAGCTGCTGCGCCATATCATTGAAGGACTCGGTAAGGACACCTATTTCGTCCTTGGTATGAACTTCGATCTTCTGCGAGAAATCACCTTCAGCAACGCGGTTTGCACCGCGGGTAAGGCTCTGAATAGGTATAATCATTGTTTTTGACAGCAGAAAGCTGAGCAGAACGGAGATAACGAGACCAACCACCAGAGCTTCAATAATAATGGTGAAAAGCTCCATGTTAAGGTCATGAACCGTCTGCTTATTATCGATTATATAAACGATATAGCTACCTTTATCGCCACTTATGGGCAGGGCAACATCCATATATGAGGCAGAGCTGTTGCTTTCATATCCTTCTCTGCCATTAAGTGCAGTAAGTATATTGGGGGTTACTTCAACTTCGCTTCGACCGTCAGATCCACCCAATACAGCTGCATTGTCACCGTCAAGAACATAATAATTACGGTTTACGCCATCAATACCGAGCAGACCGGAATACGCAGACAGAATATCCTCTATCTGTGAAGCTCCACCCTCTTCATCAGCCGCAGATCGCAGGTCATCAGCAAATTTCTGCACAGAGAAAACGTCCTGCATATTCTGATAGAATTCACCCAAATAGAAGCTTACAACGCCTCTTACAAGGAAGGCGCAAACCACTATCATAAGCGAGATTATGAGCAGCAGCATTATAACAACAAGCTTTGAATGCAATCCGCTTTTTTTCACAGAAACGTCCTCCCTTCCTTAGTAATTTCTCCGTCTGTCACTCGGCAAGATAATAACCGGCACCACGCTTGGTAATGATGTACTTGGGATTTGCCGGATCGTCCTCCAGCTTTTCGCGCAGGCGGCGCACTGCTACGTCAACCGCACGCAGGTCACCGTAGTAATCGTAGTTCCATACTCCGGACATAAGCTCCTCGCGGGAATATATTTTACCCTTTTCTGTGGACATAAACTTGATGATGTCATACTCACGCTGAGTAAGCTCAACTACCTCGCCACCGGGCTTTATAACACACATTCTGTCTTTATCGAGCACAAGCCCCTCTGCACCTGCTGTATTCTTCGTAAGTTCTTCAGCAGGCTCCATAACTGCCATACGGCGAATATTTGTCTTTACACGAGCCATCAGTTCTCTTACGGAAAAAGGCTTTACTATATAGTCGTCAGCACCTATTTCCAACCCCAGCACCTTGTCACGCTCCTCCTCACGGGCGGTGAGCATAATAACAGGGGTAAGCTTGTCGTTTTTTCTTATTTCGCCAAGCACGCCGAAACCGTCCATCACAGGAAGCATAACGTCCAGCAGAATCAGATCCGGTGCTTCGCTGCGGGCTTTTTCAAGGGCTTCTCCGCCATCGTAGGCGCAAATAACTTCATAACCCTCACGTTCAAGGTTGAATTTCAGTATATCAACAATATTGCTTTCGTCGTCTACTACGAGTACTCTTTTACCCATAATGATCGCTCCTGTCTGCGCATTATCTGCGCTGATTATTTCTAAGGTATTCTCTGGCAATAAAAATTGCGTTTATGCTCTTTCCGTCCTGCAGCTCGCCTCTTACCGCCATCTTGACAAGCTTGTCCAGCTCGACCAGTTCGACATTCAGGAATTCATCCTCGTCGGGACAAGCTTCGCCCTGAGTAAGACCAAGTGCAAGGTATATATGCAGCTGCTCGTCGCAGAATCCGGGTGAAGGATAAGTAACACCGAAATACACGATTTTTTCAGCTGTCAGACCTGTCTCCTCACGCAGTTCACGAATAGCAGCGTTAAGAGGTACTTCTCCCTTTTCAAGCTTACCCGCAGGCACTTCCAGCATAGGTCTGCCTGCCGGATAACGATACTGGCGCACCATATATGCGCGCTCATATTCGTCAACCGCAAGAACAACTACGCCGCCCGAATGCTCAACGACTTCGCGGAAAGAGGTCTTTCCATTTATCAGTTCAACGGTATCCCGGCGGACATTGACTATCTTACCCTCGAAAACCTGCTGGCTATCAAGAGTCTTTTCATAAAGATTACTGTACATACTATTTTAACTCCCTTTTCAAGGCCGCAATATGCCAATTTAAATATATTTTACCACGTCATCAATGTTTTTTCAACACAATAAAAATCCGTATAATAAAGCGAGTTCCGGACTGTTTTAATCCAATCCGGAACTCGTTTATTTCATTATAATAATCACGCCTGCTTATGTTCCCCCGTTACTGAAAAGATAACCCATTCCGCAATATTGGTGGCGTGATCGCCTATACGTTCAAAATATTTGGCTATCATCAAATAATCGAGGGCCAGTTCGCCATCTACATATCCGTTCGTTATAAGCCCGATTATTTTTTCTTTTATTTGAGTGAAGTAATTATCTACAACATCATCGTACTCTATCACAGCCTCAGCCAATGGCACATCCTTGCTAACAAAAGCCTCCACACTGTCCATAACCATTTTTATTGTAGCGCGTGCCATTTCTTCAATCAGTGTCATTTCCTTCACTGCTCTGCCGTCCAGAAACACAACTATCTCGGCAATGTCCTCCGCCTGATCGCCTATACGTTCCATATCGGTAATCATTTTCAAGGCAGCGGAAATCTGCCGCAAATCGCGGGCTACAGGCTGTTGATGCAGCAACAGTTTTATACAGCGGCTTTCTATATCCCGCTCCATCTGGTCTATCGCCGAACCGTTCGATCCCACCTTTTGCGCCAGTTCAAGGTCTCTCGTGCTCATGGCCTTCGCCGCAGATGCAATAGCTTCCTCGCACATCGTACCCATTTCAATCAGCTCACGGTTCAGCTCATCCAACTGCTCATCAAATCTGTTTCTCATATACTCCTCCTTAGCCAAATCGTCCTGTTATATAGTCTTCCGTGCGCTTATCCTCAGGCTGAGAAAAAATATCGTCTGTTTTACCAAACTCAATCAGCTCACCCAACAGAAAGAATGCCGTATAATCAGACACGCGTACAGCCTGCTGCATATTATGGGTAACCATTACAATGGTGTATTTATCTTTTAATTCGATCGCAAGATCCTCAATGTGGGATGTGGAAATAGGGTCGAGTGCTGATGTAGGCTCATCCATCAACAGCACCGTTGGTTCAACAGCAAGTGCTCTTGCAATACACAGCCTCTGCTGCTGACCACCCGAAAGCCCAAGTGCGTTCTTTTTTAGTCGGTCTTTCACTTCATCCCAGATTGCGGCATCGCGCAGCGCACCTTCAACTATCTCATCCAGCTGTGCCTTGCCGGTAATACCATGAGTTCGCGGACCGTAAGCAACATTATCATAGATGCTCATTGGAAATGGATTAGGCTTTTGAAACACCATACCAACTTCTTTGCGCAGTTGATTAACGTCCACTTCCTTGTCGAAAATGTCAGTACCATCATAGCGAATATCACCGGTAATTTTAACGCCGGGAATAAGGTCATTCATACGGTTCAATGTCTTGAGAAAGGTTGATTTACCGCAGCCGGAAGGGCCGATTAATGCTGTAATGCTCTTTTCAGGGATTTCAATGTTTATATTTTTCAGTGCCTGATGTGCACCGTACCACAGGCACATATCTTTTACAGTAATTATATGACTCATAAACTTCTCCTTTTCGCGAAGTGCTTCTGCACCAAAGCCGCTGCAAAGTTGATCAGAACAGTCAAAACCATCAGTATTGCGGCAATAGTAAAGGCCACACCGAACTCGCCCTGTTCTTTTGCGTAAACATAGAGCGCAACCGTCAGCGTTGCACCCGGCGAAGCCAAACCATCAACGATTCCGTTGACCGCGTGAGCAAATCCTGCAGTAAATAGCAGTGCTGCCGATTCGCCCAAAATACGCCCCACAGACAAAATACATCCGGTAACTACACCGTCTACACATCCCGGCAGTACAACTGTACGAACAACGCGCCATTTACCTGCCCCTAAACCAAATGCACCTTCTCTGTAGGACTGCGGTACGGTTTTCAGACTTTCCTGCGCAGTTCGCATAATGGTAGGCAGATTCATGATCACAAGTGTAAGGGCACCCGCCATCAAGCAGGTTCCCATACTATTGGAAAACAGCAGCATTCCCACAAGTCCGTAAATAATCGATGGAATACCGGCCAGAGTTTCTGCGGCATATTCAATGATTCCAACCAGCTTTTTATTACTCGCATACTCGGTAAGATATATTGCCGCACCCACACCCAAAGGCAGAACGATAAACAGTGTTGCAATCACGATGTAGACCGTATTCAAAATATCCGGCAGAATACCGATACGTTCTGTAAGGTAGCTCGGTTTAGTAGAAAGCAGTTCCCAGTTGATATTAGGAACTCCCTGCACAAGAACATACACCAAAATAAATATTACCAATGCAGCTGTACAGCCAACGGCCAGCAGCATCAGTGCTTTCATAAGCACTCCATAGTTTTTCCTTTTACCCGACAGAGATTGCTTTAACATAAGTTACTCCTTTTCCCGCTTGAGGAAGAAGTTAAGCGCGGCGTTAATTAGCATAATAAACAGGAACAGTACCAACGCTATCGAGAAGAGAGCCTGTCTCTGCAAACCGCTTGAATATGCCATCTCGCTGGACACTGCTGTAGTCAAAAATCGCACACTTTGAAACAAAGAAGTCGGCATATTAGGCACATTACCCGCAACCATCATTACCGCCATCGCTTCGCCAATGGCTCTCCCCACTCCAAGCACAACCGCTGCTGCAATACCGCTCTTAGCGGCAGGGACAGAAACCTTGAAGTAGGTCTCGATAGGTGTTGCACCCAGAGCAAGGGACGCATCCTCGTATTCCTTGGGTACTGCATCCAGAGCGGTAATGGACATCTTGATGATGGAGGGCAGGATCATAATTGCCAGAACGATAATTGCGGCAAGCAAACTTGCGCCATCAGGCACATCGAAGATCTTTCTGATGCCTGGAACCAGTACCAGCATACCCACCAGACCGTAAACCACGGAAGGGATACCGGCAAGCAGGCTCACAGCTGACTGCATCACGGCTCTCACCTTGAAAGACGCAAGTTTTGAGATATACACTGCTGTCATAAAGCCAACAGGAACGCCTATTACAATAGCACCTGCTGTACCGTATACGCTGGTCAAGATAAAGGGCAAAATGCCGTATTTCGGTTCAGCCGCAGTAGATGCCCACTCCCTGCCGAACAGGAAATCAATAATACCAATTTCACGAATAGCCGGTATGCCGGATATAACCAGATACACAGTAATCAGCAATACACAGCCAACCGCTATCAGCCCAAGTAACAAAAATACGCCATGGATAACTTTTTCTAAAGCTTGATTTCTCTTCATACATCTTTCCTCACAGCAGATTTGGCAGCCAACACCACAACCGCCGCATCTGTTTGTTCCTTAGTTGGCAGGCACTACACCGGCTGCGGAAATTATCTCGTTTGCCTCAGCGGAAGTAACGTAAGTGAAGAACTTGAATGCCGCGTCACCCAGAGGAGTATTGTTCTTTGTCACCAGAACAAAAGGACGCTGTACCACATAGCTTCCGTCCTTAATGTTAGCTTCGGTAGGAGCAACACCGTCCACGGTAACGGCCTTTACAGCGTCCTTAACGGAGGCCACAGAAGCGTAGCCGATAGCATTAGGATTCTTCGAGACAGTGGTAATTACATCGCCGGTAGAAGTTAGTTCCTGACGATACCTGCACATATCCTCTGTACTTGTAATAGACTCAAAGCCATCACGTGTACCGGAGCCGGCTTCACGTCCGATAAGAACTATTTCGGCATCACTACCGCCTACATCATCCCAATTGGTAATCTCACCTGTGTAGATTTTCGCGATTTCTTCCAGACTCAGGTCAGCAACAGGATTTTCGGGGTTCACAATTATTGCAATACCGTCATAAGCAAGGACAGTTCCACTTAAACCCGACTCTCTCTCCTCCTCTTTCAACTCGCGGGAGGATAGTCCAATATCACAGCGGCCTTCCTGTACAGCCTTGATGCCGCTGCCGGAACCGGTGGGATTATAAGTAAAGCTGATTCCTGTGTCGTTTTGGAACGCTTCGCCCAAAGCTCCAATCACCTTTTCCATGGAGGTAGATCCGTCTGTAGTAACGGAGCTTTCATCAGTACCTCTGCACCCTGCAAACGTTGAGAGAGCCAGAATTGCAGCCATCATAATAGTAATTTTCTTTTTCATTTCATCGTCTCCTTTTGGACTTATTATTTTCTTGATTTCTCTGCTACACTTATTATTTAACAACCAGCATGTAAAATGAAAAAGATAAGGTTTGTAAAATTTGGGTCAACTCAACTGTAAAGATCTGCGCAAATGTTAAGCACTGTAAAAATACAAAAACAGGACGGCTGCGCAGTGCACAGTCGTCCTGTTGTAAGCGAATATTAACTTAGTTGATAATGAGCTTTTTCTTCTTCCACTTACCGGAGAGGAAGTAGATGATACCGACAACACCGAATACGTGACCGGCGATAACCATGCCGTACCAGAAACCGTAGATGCCCATATCGCAAACGATACCCAGCAGGAACGCAAGACCGATACGGACAACAACGCCGTCCATTATACCGGCAAAGAACGCAAGTCCCGCATAGCCCATGCCGTTAATAAGCGACATTGCGAAGGAGCGTCCCGCATAGCCGAAGAAGTTGATAACGGCAACCCAGACATAGCTTCTCGCCAGTGCCTGTACTGCCTCTTCCTTATCGAACAATGCAAAGAGCTGCTCGGGCATGATGATCATAAGGAGAGAGAGGATGGCTGCGAAAATAGTGCCAAGCAGCAGAACCATCTTTACTACCTTGGAAACGCGGTCATACTTACCTGCGGCAATATTCTGACCGACCATACCGGAGCCTGCTGCGTTAAGGGACTGGGTAACGATATTGGTGATGTTACCCAGCTTATTACCGATAGCGGTAACTGCCATATAAGTAACGCCGTACTGGTTGATGTAGGAGTTAACGAACATCATGGAAATGGTGATGGCACTGAACTGCAGCATCATAGGGATACCAAGCTTGAGCATACGCAGGAAGAGATGCTTCTGGATAGCAAAGCTCTTGAGCTTGAAGTCGAAGCCAAATGCTTCTCTGTGACGATAAAGGTAAATAATTGCAATAATAAAGGACAGAGCCTGGCTCATTACGGTTGCGAGAGCGGCACCGCCGGGGCCCATGTGCATGGGGCCAACGAAGAGAATATCGAGGAAAATATTTGCGGTTGCGGAAATCGCAATGAACATGAGAGGACGCTTGGAGTCGCCCATACCACGCATGATAGAGCCAACTGCATTGTAGCCGAAGGTGAACAGCACGCCGCCCAGGCAGACCAGAGTGTAATCCATTGCGCCGCCCATTGCCTCATCAGGTACGTTGAGAAGGCGGAGAATAGGCTCAGCAAGAGGTATACTTATAGCCGTAATTATAATTGCCATTACAAATACGGTGGTGAAGATCATACCAACGACCTTGGACACGGAATCGTAATCCTTTCGGCCGACGAACTGAGAAATCATTACCTGTCCTGCTGATACGAAACCAAGGCAGAGGAAGGTGAAGAGGATAAGAACCTCACCGCCCATAGATACTGCGGAAAGACCCGCGCTGCCGATATACTGACCAACGATAACCATATCCACCAGGTTGTAAACGGTCTGGAGGAAGTTGGAGACAACGAAGGGCCATGCAAACTTGAGAAGCTGCTTGGATACGCTGCCTTCGGTCAGGTCATTGATCATTGACTTTTCTTTTTTAACCTTTTCCAAATTGCTGCACTTTCTTTCATATATAGATTTTAAGTATAAACTAAGTTATTCCTTTGCGGCCTCAATAAGAGCCTCAAAGAGCACCATTGCGTTCTTATCCGTTCTGAACATCAGCTCCGGATGCCACTGAACAGCAGCCGCAAAACGCTTACCGGGTACATATGCACCCTCTATAACACCGTCAGTAGACTTAGCCATTGGCATGAGTCCTGCGCCCAGGTTCTTTACAGCCTGATGGTGGAAGCTGTTTACCTCGATGGTGCTCTCCCCTGTTATATTCGCAAGGGGCGTACCTTCATAAACTTCCACGCTATGCATGGCAGCCTCCCCTATAACAGATGCACGATGTACAACCTCATCGCTCAGCTGTGTAGGTATATCCTGATAAAGGTCGCCGCCATAGAGTACGTTGAAAACCTGTATACCACGGCAGATGCCAAGTACAGGCTTGTTGCATTTAAGCACCATCTTGAGAAACTTAATCTCATAGCTGTCGCGGGAAGGCATACATTCCTCGCAGCGTTCCAGCTTCTCTTCTCCATATCGCGCAGGTTCAATATCCTGACCGCCGCTGAAGATAAAACCATCGCAGCTTTCAATAAGCTGATCAAGCACGCATTCATTTTCTGTGGGTCTGAGCATTACCGGTATACCGCCTGCAGCCTCCACTGCATCCATATATCCGGGGCGCAGACGATAGTTTTCCATTTTGTCATCGTACATGGGAACTATTCCGATTACAGGCAGCATATTACCGCTCCTCTCCGCAAAACTGAACGCATTCACAATGTTTTAACCAAGTTATAAGTATAACTTATTACCCCGCCATTGTCAAGCGCTTTACATGCATTAAATGTTTCTTTCTCAAACATGTCCGAATGATTATGCTTCTTCGTAAAAAATGCTCCCTCATAGGGAGCATTTTTCAGATATGTGTCTTTATATATTCCATAAGCGCAGGCTTGACGCGATGGTAGCCGCCTGTAATGGGCTCGGCAACGCTACCGTCGGCACACATTTCCTCGAAGCGGTCAATAGTGACCCACTGTGCATCGGCGGTTTCACCGGGCTGCAGCGTCACTTCGTCACGGGAAATGTCCTTAGCAATAGCATAGGTATCGAAAAAGGCGTTTTCTCCCCGATGCTCGTTTATAAGCGTAAGCTCCGATGCCTCGGCTTTTATTCCCGTTTCCTCCATAAGTTCACGCACGCAGCCTTCAATGCTGCACTCTCCGGCAAGCACTGCTCCCCCGGTGTTTTCCCACTGGTTGGGACAATGCTCTTTTTCAGGGCTGCGCAGGGTTATAAGCAGTTCTCCCCTGCTGTTCACTATCCACACCAGTGCCACGGTAACATATTCTCCGGGTGCAAGGTACTCGCCCCTCACTATGGTTTTTCCGGTAAATCTTCGGTTTTTATCGTAAATATCAAGCAGTTCCATTATATTATGTCCTTACATATAGGAGTCGTAAAAAGCTGTCTGAATCCCTGCTGGTCGCGGCTTTCTGCCAGCGCCCACATGGTTTTTGCTACGATCGTCTCCGTAGTCATATTGTATGCTTCCAGCAGTTCATACTTTTTCTTTACCTTGAAGCCGACGCTGTATACTTCCATATCGCTGCCCTCATAGGGAACCTGAGTTGTCACTATAACTCTTATATCGCGGCTTACAAGCTTTTCAATCTTATTGGAAAACTCCTCGCTGTCATATACGGGAATGCCGCCCATACCAAAGCTCTCGATAATAACGGCATCGTAGTTTTCCGCAAGATAGTCGAATATATCTGCCTTCATACCGGGCGTAAGCTTGAGCACGAACACATTGGAATTGAGCTTATCATAGAATTTCGGCTGGGTTATCTTCTTATCATCGATATAGTAATGCAGCTTTCCGGAGCGAATAACCGCTACCTCGGGATAGTCGATACTGGAAAAAGCATTATAGCTCTTGGTATGAGTTTTGCGGGCGCGTGTACCGACTATAACCTTTCCGTCAAATACAAGCTTTACGCCGTGAGCACGGTAATCCGCAGCGTAAATAACTGCGTTTATAAGGTTGCCGCGGGCATC
>JAFXFT010000197.1 GCA_017513385.1 Oscillospiraceae bacterium
AGCCGGGGCATTTTTATTTCAGCACATATAATATACCCTATTTCAATGCCGCCTCCAAGCCCGTGGGGGGGATATAAAAGTAACCAAAAAACGTCCCGCTCGAAGTAAAAGAGCGGGACGTTTTGTCCTATTTGTCCAAAATGTTTGTTATGGGAGCCTTCAGCAGCTTCGTGAAGAACTTCACCACAAAGCCGGTGCATACGGCTATTATCACCGTGCCCTCGCGGGTACCGACCACAGTAAGGTCGAAAAATATGAGCGACAGAATAACCGCCAGCGCTACGCTGCTTACGTCGAAGGCGACCTTTACGTCGCCGAAATTCTTCTTCAGCTTTCCTGCAACCACGCGCACAAATGCGTCGGGAGGATTTACCGTTGTGTCCGAGAGCACCATGAGGGCAACACCCAGCGCAATGCAGATGATGCTCATTGCAACCAGTATCAGGCGGGATATGTAGCCGGAGGGGGTAATGAAGTCGATGCAGGAGCGGGTCAGGTCATTGAACCAGCCGAAAATCACGGCAACAGGCACCTGCATTATCATTGCGGGCTTGAATTCCCTGCCGAGGATCATAAGCTGCACAAGGAACAGAAGTATGTTCCAGAGAATGAACCATGTGCCGAAGCTCATGAACGTGAATTTTATACTCAGCACGTTGGCTACGGAGGATACCGGCGCTACGCCCAGCTCCGCCAGCCGCCCAAAAGATACTCCCAGCGATACCGCTAGCAGCCCCAGTATGGTGAATATTCCGCGTTTTATAAGCCTTGAGCTTATCATTTGAATCACCTGCCTGCACCATACTATAGCACGGTAAATCGGAGAAGTCGAGAGCTTTTTGGAAATGAAATGCCGACCCCGTCCGTATAGAGGGGTCGGCAAGGTTGCGTATCAATAATAGAAATATTTATAGAACGTAGGATATGCGTTCAAAAACTGCTGTAGGTTGGTGCGGCTGCCGGAACCGGGGTCGTTTATGGTAAATCGGTCGGCGGTAAGTGTGCTGCCGCCGGTGAAGCCGGTTATAACTATCCAGTGCTGACCGCCGCCGGACTTCTTCGCGCCGAAAAGCACGGGCTTACCCTGCCGCAGCAGCTCGTATATTCTGCCAACATAGTTGGAACTGCTTGTGGTCACAGTGTAATCCGAGGGCCAGTAGACGCTGCCGGAGGGGGTGTAGCTCAGCTTCCACGCCATATCGGCGGGGGTTATGGTCTTGCCGCTGCGGTAGGATTCCAGCATGGCGATTGAAGTGGTCACGCAGCCGATCTGCGACATGTTTTGACCGTAGCTGCCGATTTTCACCTTTGCCCAGCGGCTGTCCGACTGCTTATAGGAGGGTACGGAAAGGGAAACGGCGGGGTAACTGGAATATGCGGTGGGGGAGGATAAGTATTGGCTGCTCACCCAGCCGGTTTTCGTGCCGTGATAGAGTATGCGGCTCCAGCTGCCGGAGGTGGAGAGCCGGATTACTACCTCACCGTTATAAAGGCTTGCTTTCTTGGAGTAGCCCGTGCCTGCGCCGCTGCGCACGTTCAGGCTGCCGTAGGATATGTTTACCGTGGCGGCGCTGCCCTCGATGGGGGTTATGTAGTCGCTGTGGCAGTAACCGTACTTGCCGTCTGCGTATTCTACATACCACCAGGAGCCGGACTTCGACAGGAGGGTAATGTAACTGCCGTCAGCCAGCTGCGCCACGGTGGAGGAGGAAGTGGAGCGTCCGCTGCGTACGTTGAGATTACCGCTTGTCAGAGTAACGGCTCCTGCAGCAGAGTCTGCCGCCGCCGCGCCGGCCTCGATGGGCGCCGCGAGCAGCCCCGCCGCGATAACCGCGGAGAGAATGATGGAAGTAAATTTTTTGGTTTTGTTCATCGTTCACCTCGTCTTTCTTTGTTCGGTATGTGCAATTGCAGTATAGCATATCCCAAGCCTTATGCGAACAGGCCAAATGTTGGAAAGATAATGCGCGAGAATGTGCTTGGGGTAACCGCTCGCTTAACCTTCCCATTGATGGGGAGGGGGACCGCGAAGCGGTGGATGAGGTGTGTGCGGAGCGGCGATTATATTGCCGATAGTATTCGCTGTGCCGGTTATTCGCTTACGCGAATGCCCCTCATCAGTCGGCTTCGCCGCCAGCTTCTCCCCGGAGGGGGGAAGCCTAACCGTTAACGTATACCTCCGCAAAAACGAAAATATGTAAAATATAAAAATACATTCGTAGGGAACGGTCTTGACCGTTCCGCGTGTAACGATACCGTCGGAAGAAAGCCAACAAGCGGAGCGCCGGGGGCGGCGCTCCCTACAGCGGGTACGGCGATTGTCGTGCCCCTGCCAACAACTCAACGCTCCGTTGAAATCGGTCGCCGCTGCGGTTCTTTACAGCTGCGGGGGATATAAGCTACAATCAAGGCAGAAAAGGAAATGCGCATTTCTTTAATTTGTGCCGCAGGGCGGCGGAAAGGAGAAATGAATATGAACATTGGCGCAAATATCCGCAGGCTGCGTATTGAAAAGGAGCTTACGCAGGATAAGCTGGCGGGCATGATAGGCATCACTCCGCAGGCTGTGAGCAAATGGGAGCGGGAGGAAGGGCTGCCCGACATTACCCTGCTGCCCGCAATCGCCGCGGCTCTGGAATGCAGCACGGACGAGCTCCTTGGCGTAGACGATAAGCCCACCCAAGAGGAACTGGCTGCCATAATGCAAACGGCGGCAGACCTGATTTTAGGCGACCACAGCGAAGAGTCGCAGAAAAATACCAAAGTGGATGCAGCTGTGGAGTATCTCCGTTCCCAGCTTGAAAAGTACCCGAAGGAATGGGGGTTGCGTATCAATCTTGCCAATTTCATCGGAATGAGCCTGCAGCTCGGCGGTTATGACGAAGATAAGCTCCGGGAGCAGATAGAGCATTACGAATATGTCCGCTTGAAGGCTCCTGATATGAACAAAAAACTTGCGGGTGTTATTGGGCTTATGAGAGCCTACTCCGATCTCGGGGAACTTGAGAAGGCGGAGGAAATGGCAAAGGAAATGCCGAGCGGAGGTCTGTCCTACAGCGATGCGGCAATATTTTTCCTTAGGGGCGACAAGCTGCGTGAAGTGCTGCGCCGTGATATAGTGTCATCTGTGTCGGCGATCCGCAGAAGTGTAGCCTACCTCACCGACGGCATAAACACAGGCTATGGCGAGAGAATAACCGACCACATAGGCAGCCTTGAAGAAAGACTTGAGCTGGTGGAGCTTGGCACGAGTGCGTGGGAGCTGCTGAAAAATCTTGAAGGCGGCGCTATCTGGCGCGCCTATGCAGCCAACCAGCTGCGCCTCGGAGCGGGCATGCTTGCCGAAGCGGGCGAGTTCGAAAGAGCGCTGGATTATATGGAGCGCGCCGTGGAATACTGCCGAGCTGAGCCCGATGAAAAGGAGGGCTATTTCGCCCTTAGCCCCAACCACACTTACGGCGGCGATGCCGAGCATATAATACCCAGCCGCGAGGCGAAAAGACTTATGATTGACGCCTTTGAGCAGGCGGAGAACTATCCCGAGGATCCCATTCATGCCCTTACAGGTCACCCCCGTTGGAAGGCGCTGAAGGAGAAACTGGCGGAAATGTGAAAAATCGAGGCGCACTTCCTTGTAAAGTGCGCCTCGATTTTGTATGTCATCACCCAAATAGTCAGCCGTCATTCCGAGTGTTAACGAGGAATCCCCCTGTTGAAAGGTATGCAGTAAAGACCACGGAAAAACCATTCGGGGGATTCTTCGGGCTACGCCCTCTGACGAGGCCCGCAGGCCGAGTGCATGCGAGCAACCGCCGAAGGCGGCTCTTGGCGAGTCGTAATGACACGTTTATTGCCCTTTTCGCCTGCTGATGTTACTGCCGGTGGCGACCTGACAAGGCGGAACAGGCAGGCCTGTTCCCTACGAATATGATTTTATATTTTGCGTTGTTCGTCACAAGGCATAGTCTTAAAGTTTTGTCATGCTGAGCGCAGCGAAGCATCTCCGCAGGTTAATATAGATTGGCAGTAAAAATCGGCGCGGAGATTCTTCGCAAGCTCAGAATGACAAATCTGTGGTGCGGTGAGCATTATCGCTGCTGCGGAGCATAACGACACTGTCATTGCGAGGAGCGTCAGCGACGCGGCAATCTCCGGTGTAATGGGTAGATAGGCATTTTATTCGCTTACGCGAATGCCCCTCATCAGTCGGCTTCGCCGCCAGCTTCTCCCCGGGGGGGGGGGAGCCTAACCGTTAACGTATACCTCCGCAAAAACGAAAATATGTAAAATATAAAAATACATTCGTAGGGAACGGTCTTGACCGTTCCGCGTGTAACGATACCGTCGGAAGAAAGCCAACAAGGCGGCGGGGGCGTGCTC
>JAFXFT010000198.1 GCA_017513385.1 Oscillospiraceae bacterium
ATACCACCGTTATTGAGATAAACATCCATAAGGGAAATGAGGTTATCTCTGCCGGTTTCGCCGGAAATAGCGGTGGGTGAGAACTTCCAGTTGAGGATAACGCCGTTGCCGATTCGGGACTGATCCAGCTTGGAGAGAGAACAGGAAATAGCAGTGGGGCCGCATACGTCATGAGAAGCAACCTCAGTATGTACTGCACCAAGGCAGTCGGAAACTGGCTCATGATCGCGGCGTCCGTCGGGAGTTGCTGCGCAGTGGTCACCGCACATTACGTTGATGGAAACAGAGAATGCACCGGGCATAAACTCGCCGCCGCGGGCATTGGGTCTGTGCTCAACGCAGCCGCAATAGGTGTTCAGAACGAACTGAGCTATTTCATCTGCATAATCGTCATCGTTACCGAAGTGGTGTACCTTATCGCTGTTTACATAGTGGAGTAGGTATTCAGAACGAACTGAGCGATATCGTCTGCGTAATCGTCATCGTTACCGAAGTGATGTACCTTATCGCTGTTTACATAGTGGAGCAGGTATTCGTTGCCTTCCCAGTTATTCTTAAGAATCTCGAGGAACTCAGCACCGGTAACCTTCTTCTCGTCGAATACAACCTGCTTGATGGTCGCAAGGCTGTCGGAAACGGTACCAAGGCCAACGCACTGGTTACCGCTGTGGTTATAGCGTGCACCGCCGGCAGAAACGTCAACGCCCTTTTCAATGCAATCGTCAACCAGAAGGGACAGATAGGGCAGGGGCTTAAGTCTCTGATGGACAAGGTCCATGGTGTTAACACTGGATACCATTCTATCGGTCCAGTACTTCATCTGAGTTTCAAATGCTGCCTTCAGTTCGTCAAAGCTCTTGAAATCAGCAAGAGTGCCGGTATCGGGGCCAAGCTGAGTGCCTGCGGGATAATCGCCGCTTGCAATCTGGCAGCGACCGCCGTTGAGGGTGAGTTCGAGAACCTTGGTCATGTTGAAATAGCAGGAATCGTGCCAGCCATAGGTCTTACCGGGAATGCTGGGCTCAACGCAGCCAACGCCAACGTAGTTTCTTGCTACCTCAATGGGCTTGCCGTAACGCATAAGGGACTTGATCATCATTTCGTCGCCAAATACCTTAGGTTCGCCGGTACCGATACGGATAACATTGAATACCTTTACCTTGAACTCCCAAGGAGTATCCTTGTGCAGTCTTACTGCCATCCAAGGATTGGGAATACGGGTATGGGCGTGAGCGTCAAGAGCAATGTAGCTCAGGTCATTGGTGATATCGTTACCGTCAGCGTCAACGCCGCCGACGTCAAAGCCGGTACCACCCATCATGGTTCCGCTGGAAACGGTGATGTTGCCGCGATCACGGATCTTGCAAAGTTGGTGGATCTTGAGGAACATGCACTCGGTAAGTTCCTGAACCAGCTCGCGGGTTGCAGTGCCTTCCTCGATGCTCTTCTTATAAATGTCACCAAATATCTGGTCGAAGCGACCGTAGGTAACGCTATGACCGTTGGCTTCGATAATAATCATATTGGTGGCGATGTGCCAAAGCTGCATAGCTTCCCAAATATCGTTAGGTACACCTTCTGCTACGTTATAGCAGTTGGAGGAAATGCGCTCCAGTTCTTTCTTGCGCTGAGGATCAGCCTCAACAGCAGCCATTTCCTTGGCCTTGTCACCGTAACGGGTAATATAGCTCTTTACACCGTCGAGAACGTGAAGCTGTGCTTCATAGAAGTTACGTTTCTGCAGATCCTCGGGAAGGTAAACGGTAAGCTCAGCCAGCTTCTCCTCAATTCTCTTGCGGAGACCGCCGAAACCGACCTTGATGAGCTTTTCATAGTCAGCACAGACATGACCTGCACCGCCATAAGTGTAAAGATCGCAGAAGTAAACGCCTGCACCCATCTGGGAGCCCTTCTTCTGCTCATCGCGGAAACTGCTCTTAATGCCTTCCTCTACGGTCTGACCCTTCCAGGAATCTACTACATCAAAAACTGCCTGCTTGCACTCGTCAGAAAGAATATAAACGTCATTGGGACGCTGATCCAGAGGATCATTCTCGATCTCATATGCCAGCCAGTTGATAGAGAACTCGGGATAGATAGGAGCGCTCTTTGCAGGAGCTGCAATTTCACCGACAAGGAGCTCACCGGGCCAAATGTTGACCTCAACATTGGTGAGAACATCGCGCAATGCCTTTGCTACCTTGATTATCTGGGGATCGGCTGCGTATTTCTTATAAGCTTCGGTAAAAATAACCATACGCTGTGGATCTGCGGTGGTGGGCCGCTCCTTGAACCAGCGAAGCATTTCATTAATGCGAGGGAAGGGAGAGGGGTTCTCGGTCATACCGGAAACGCCAACGCCCCACTCTTTGTCAAAGGGCTCTATAGCCAGAGGGGTAACAGACTTTACATCAGACATACATATACCTCCCAAATCTCAGAACACATAAGTATTCCATAATAATTTATATATTTCTACTATACCAAACTCCGGGAGGTAATTCAATCAATTTTGCTAAATATTCTCTATTAAATGTATGCAACTTTTCTGCATATGGATTACAAAATCGTATTGATATGCCTCTGTGCCTCGCAGTGGATACCCGCAAAATCTACGCAAGGATTGTAAACCTCTTCAAGCGCATCATGGTCACGTTTTGCAAATGCCAGCATTTCCTCGGCGCACAGCATAAGTTCATCATGTCTGCGGCTTAGTTTATCATTAGCTTTAGCATATGACAGAGCTGCTGCGCAGACACATTCCGGCACGCGCTCCAAGGTAAATATGATTTTATGGCTGGGAATGATAATATGGCGCAGCATATCGGTGTTAAGAGGGGAATGGGCACAAAAAACTCCGTATGCGTTTTCTTCGAGCTGCATACTGAGCTTCTGCAGCACTGTACTGCCATCCGCTTCCGACGCACTGATGGTATACTTTCTCCAGCCGTCAAATGAACCCAGCAAAGAAATTTGTCCTTTCCCGCAAAAAGCATCTATAAAGCATTGACGTATCACTCCCGCTCCCGGAACAGCGGCAGGGAGGAGTGCCAAACAATTTTCCACCGCTTCATTTATATTCTCTCCGGCGGCGCTCGGCCATATACTGCGTTTTAATACCCCCGCTGCTGCTAAATAGTCGTAGGCTGCGGCATAGCTGCGTTTATATCTGCGCGTTAGCTCCAATAACTCGGAACGTCTTTTTTCAAGCCGAGCAGAGTCATAAAAGCGTCCCAAATCAATATAGCTGTCACGTGCTCCCGGCAGAATAGGCTCAACTACATGTGCCGCTGTTCCTAAAAAGGCAGGATTTACATAATGAGAATTTTGTGATATTATATCATGTATTATAAAAAGAAAGGAAGTTCACGCACATGGAAGCACTTATCGACAAAATCACATCCTTTTTGGTTACTGCCGGCGGTAAAATCATAGCCGCTCTTCTCTTGCTTATTGTAGGTCATTTGCTTATCAAATGGGTTACAAAGCTTATTTCCAAGAGTAAAATTGGCAAGCACACCGATATTACCGTTAAGAAGTTCATGGATAACTTCGTAAAGGTTGCTCTTTACGTTGTTCTCATCATTTCCGTAATTGCCATTCTCGGAATCCCCATGGCATCTATTGTTGCAGTCCTCGGTTCTGCCGGTCTTGCAATAGGCCTTGCCCTGCAGGGTGCCCTCAGCAACATCGCAGGCGGTATTATGCTCATCCTTTTCAAGCCCTTTACCATCGGCGATTATGTTGATGCCGCAGGCTGTTCCGGCACCGTCGACAATATCGGCCTTTTCTACACCGTAATCAAAACCGTAGACAATAAGCGCATCACCATCCCCAACAGCAATATCACCGGCGCCAACATCACCAACTACTCCTGTGAGGACCAGCGCCGCGTCGATATCGCCTTTACCGTTGCTTACGGTACCGATATTTCCAAGGCTAAGAGTGTCATTCTCGATGTAATCAACGCAAATGAGCTGGCTCTCAAGGATCCCGAGCCCTTTATCCGCATCTCCAACCATCTCGACAGCTCCATCGAAATCACTACCCGTACCTGGTGCAACAGTGCAGATTACTGGACCGTTTTCTTTGACATCACAGAGGGTGTAAACAAGGCATTCGCCGAAAATGACATCGTAATACCCTTCCCCCAGATGGATGTTCACGTTAAGCAATAATTCACTTCTTTGCGCATAAACTTTGCTGAGGTGAGTACATACAGTGAAGTGCGCAATATACTGCCGTCTGAGCAAAGAGGACGGCAGTGATCACGAGTCCGAGAGCATACAGAATCAAAAGTCCCTGCTTTTGAAATATGCCCTGGACAGGGATTGGGAAATATTCAACATTTACTCTGACGAGGATTATTCGGGTATTTCAAGCAAGCGTCCGGCTTTCTCTCAGCTTATAAACGATGCCGAAAGCAAACGCTTCGATATTGTCCTATGTAAAACTCAGTCGCGATTTACGCGCGATATGGAACAAGTCGAAAAGTATATCCACAAGCTTTTCCCGCTCTGGGGTATACGCTTCATCGCGGTCGCCGATAATGCAGATACCGCCGTAAAGGGCAACAAGAAAGCCCGACAAATTGCAGGACTTGTAAACGAATGGTACCTTGAGGATCTCTCCGAGAACATTCGTTCGGTCCTAGATCACAAACGCCGTCAAGGTCTTTTTATCGGCAGTTTTCCTCTTTACGGATATGCCAAAAGCAGTGAAAAGGGAAGACTTGTGCCAGATCCGGAAGCTGCGGATATAGTGCGGCGCATATATACACTGTACCTTTCCGGTAATAGTATATACGCCATATGCCGCATACTCAGCAACGAGAACATTCCCAATCCAGCCACATATAAAGCACAAAAAGGAGAAGCTTTTCGTCCAAGCACAGGGAAAAGCTTCTCCTCAAAATGGAACAAGACCACAGTTTCGCGTATACTTACAAACGAAATGTATACCGGCGTAATGATACAGGGAAGGCGCAGAAAGCCCAGTTATAAATCCGATTACATAGCCTCAGTTTCCCGCGACGAGTGGTTCATTGTAGAAAATACTCACGAAGCTATTATCGCACCTGATATATTCAGCGCCGTACAGGAAATGATACAATCGAAAAGGCAATAAACACAGAAAAGGGAACAATTTACTATGGGATACAGACTATTAGCCTCTGATATCGATGGAACCCTTATAACTTCCAAACAGGAGCTTACACCCGAAACCCTAGCATCCATTGACGAGCTAAAAGCTCAGGGCAAGTTTTTTACGCTGTCCACCGGCAGACCTATTATGGGTGTATCAAAGTACACACACCTCGTCAGTCCCGGTGTACCGCTGATAAGCTATAACGGAGCAATGATAATACGCCCCGATAACGGCGAAATCGTATTCGAGCGAGGTTTGTCCGCTGATTCTGCAAGGGAAATAATCCGCCGCGGCAACGAGCATGACGCCATAGTTATCGTTTGGGCAAAGAATAGACTTTTCGCCAATAAGACAAACGAGCAGGTAGAAGGCTACAGCCGCATTACAGGCGAAAAAATCAATGTTATAACAGACCAGGAAGAGGTAATATCTCTTGGTGTAACCAAGTGCCTTTGGCTGGACACTGCCGAAAATATCAGCGCATACCGCAATGACCTTACCGCCAATCCAATTGCAGGAATCAACTTCTGTACCTCCACACCGCAGCTGCTTGAGTTCATGTGCGAAGGCGTTTCCAAAGGCGAAGGACTTCGCAAGGTATGCGAGTATTGCGGCGTAGATATTTCCGAGGCAATAGCTGCAGGCGACGAGCTCAACGATCTGAGCATGATAGAAGCCGCCGGGCTTGGCGTTGCCATGGGCAATGCTCACGCCGATATAAAGGCTGCCGCAAATTATATCACACTTACAAATGACGAAAACGGTCTTGCCGATATGATATGCAAGTATATGCTGTAAAAAGTAAACCCACCATTTGGCTGAATGGTGGGTTTAAGTCTTATATTAGGCTGTCAAGCTGGGCTATATGATGCCCTATATGCTCAGTAAGCAGCTTCTTATACTCGTCGCGATACTTATGCCATGCGGCGTAAAGTCTGTCACGATATACAAACTTACCGTCGGCATCCTTTTCACTGAGAATGAAGCCGTAGGTAATGTGTATGAGCTGGCGCGCATCGTTGTTATCAAACAGCTGAGGCAGCTGCTCGTCGCTGAGCGCAGAAAGCTCGGGAATCTTGGTAATATCCGTTGTTACTACGTAATACTTCTTTGCATCTTCAAAGCGATCCAATGCGAACGCATGTACCTCACGATACAGTTCAGGCTCACACTTGGCAATAAGCTTCATAGCTTCAAGCCAGTTTGTACCGGCAGTCTTGATATGGAAGCGTCCGCCGCTGAGTTTACCGATTATGGGGAATACGGAGAACTTATCTGATCCGGAGTGAACGCTGATCTTGTAATCAAACTTCTCGGCAATAGCTGCATGAACTGCAAACTCAGCCTCAAACTGTTCCAGATCGCCGATGTAATCAATACCTTTCTGGAATTCGCCGCAGAAGCGGGGAGCAAGGGTATCGAACTTTACGCCGCGTCGGGCAAGCTCGTTTGCTACAAAGAAATGCTGAGCAGGGGTAGTGGGGGTAGCGGTCTCATCAATGGAGATTTCAAAATCGCGGGTACCGCTCTGAATATAAAGAGCGTACATATCTTCGATGAAGTCAAGGGCTGCACCGTAAATAACAACAGCTTCTTTATAGCTGCGTGCATCAAAGGAAATGTTTACACCGGGTGCAATTTCAAAGCTCTTATCAACATAGATAGCTTCAAGCTCATCGTTGTGCTGATACATGCCATCAAGCTGTGCATCATCAAGCTTTTCGATACCGGTCTTGATATATTCGCTGCAGTCAAGGGTAATCATTGTATAGCCGCAGGAAATAGCATATTCAATCTCTTCCGGCTTCTTCAGATGGTCACCGTCTGCACCCCATGGCTTCTTATATCCGCTCTTGAATACAGCAAAGGTTGCTGCATCAAGAACATCTTCATAGCTGCGTCCGGTAAGATTGAGCTCGCGAATGGACTGCTGAGCCAGCACAGGTACGTAATCGGTATCTTTTACGCAGGCAATGTGACCTACACCCGCAACACCGAGGCGGTCACCGGTTCCAATGGTCTTTTTAAGGCGCAAAACGCGGCTGGGAGCGGTGTAAGGAAAATTCTTGCGAAGATACATTGCCGTTTCGTGATTGAGCTCCAGAATGCGATAATTGCCGTTAGACGTAATAACAAGAACATCACCATAGCCCGCATCTGCCATAAAAACTATGTCGCCGCCATTAATCTGCAGAGAACGCTGATAAACATCAACCTCAACGGCATTGTCTTCAGCGGTATAGAACATCAATTTACTCATAAGTTAGCCCTCACTTTTCAAGAGAAAAGAAATTTACTGCGTTGTTATAGCATATGCCGCGCACCATTTCTCCCAATGCTTCAAAATCATCGGGATATTCGCCGTTTTCCACCCATGCGCCGAGAAGCTCACAGATAATTCTGCGGAAGTATTCGTGGCGGGTATAGGAAAGGAAGCTGCGGGAGTCGGTTACCATACCGACGAAATTGCCCAGTACTGAAAGGCTTGCAAGGGAAGTGAGCTGCTCGCGCATACCCTTAAGAGAGTCATTGAACCACCATGCACAGCCCTGCTGTATCTTGCCTTGTGCTTCGCTGTTCTGGAAGCAGCCGATTATAGTTCCTATCTGTGCGTTATCAATGGGATTGAGAGAATAGATTATAGTCTTGGGAAGATGTCCTTCGGCCTCCATACGGCCAAGGAGTCCGCCGAGAAGCAGACCGCTTTCTGCACCGCCCCATATAGCGTCATATCCGGTGTCAGGACCAAGCTTAGCATACATTACGGGGTTTACGTTTCTTACCGCACCGTAATGGAGCTGCATGACCCAGCCAAGACGGGTATATTCAGCGGAAAGCCAAAGCAACAGTGCTGTTTTATAGGAATCCGCTTCCTGCTTGCTGATTTTTCCGCCGTTAAGAACCTTAGTAAAGGCAACTTCGGCGTAAGCGGTGTCCTCCGATACCACATAATCAAGGCCGTGGTCGGAGTTACGGCATCCAAGAGCGTGGAAATGCTCAAGTCTGCCGGCAAGAGCCTTTTTTAGCGCATCGAAGTCATTAATTTCAAATCCGCATACCTTGGACAGCTGTCCTATATACTCCGTAAAACCGGCTTTATCAATGTTTACCGCCTTATCGGGTCTCCAAGCAGGCAGCATTTTGAAGCTGGTGTCTTCCTTTGCAAGAGCCGCATGATGCTCCAGGGTATCACAGGGATCGTCTGTGGTGTAGATATACTTGACATCCATCAGTTCAATGCACTTGCGGGCCGAAAGAGTCTCCAGGCGCTTATTGCAGCGTTCCCATATATCTGCGCAGGTAGCAGGTGAAAGAGGCTCATATACGTCAAAATAACGCTGCAGCTCAAGATGAGTCCAGTGATAAAGGGGATTGCCTATAAGCTTAGGCATTACCTCAGCCCACTTTTCGAACTTCTCATAATCGGAAGCCTCGCCGGTGATGTAATACTCGTCTACACCGTTGCTGCGCATAGCGCGCCACTTATAGTGGTCACCGCCAAGCCACAGCTCGGTAATATTTCTGTACTTCTTATCACCAAGTATCTCTGCAGGGGAGAGATGGCAGTGATAGTCGATTATGGGCATTGTTTCTGCATATTCATGAAACAGTTTTTTTGCGGTTTCACTGCTGAGCAGAAAGTCTTTATCCATGAAGTTTTTCATATGTTCCTCCATTCCACCGCATTATGCGGCACAAACAGATATTAATTTCCAATAAAATATTATAATTGTGAGCAAGCAAGATTTCAAGTAAACAACCGAATTTTCTTGATTACAGCCATCACAAATAGTATAATTAAATCAAATTAATCACTAAATGTATGTAAACAGTTTACCTTTACAGGTTTTGTTTGCTGTAAAGCGTTGCGCTTTTACAGCTTATTTTTGTATAGAATCGGGGCGATAAGTATAAAAATTGTAATTTTAGGTGCAGGAGCAATGGGAATGCTCTTCGGTTCTTATCTTTCACGCCATAATGATGTTATTCTTTTAGAAAAAGATCCGTCAAGAGTGGCAAAAATCAACGCAGACGGCGTAAAAGTACGTGAAAAGGATAACGACATCACTTTCTCTGTAAAAGCCGCTCAAATCGACGATTACATTCCCGACTGTGCCGCCGACCTCGTTATAGTTTTCGTCAAGTCCATGTTTGAGCGGGATGCTCTTGATGGCGCAAAGCCGCTTATAGGTGATAGCACCTACCTTATGACGCTGCAGAACGGCGAAGGTCACGAGGATGTACTACTCGATTACGCACCTGCGGAGCGCGTAATAATCGGCACAACGCAGGATAACAGTTCCATTATCGAAAACGGGTATATTAATCACGGCGGAGCGGGACATACCTACATAGGTCTTATTTCCGGAGATACAAATGCTATAGAGCATATAGCCGATAGCTTTACCCGCTGCGGCTTTGATACCCATACCTCTGATAATATAAAGAGACTTATATGGAACAAGCTCTTTCTTAACGCTTCTGCCAGTGCTTTAACTGCACTCTTCCAGACTAACCTTGGATTTATCGTTGATAATCCCAACGCATGGGAGCTGGCGCAAAAGCTTATCGCAGAATCTGTACTTACTGCCAATGCCGATGGACAAAGCTTTGATGTAGATGAAGTAACCGCAGAAATAAAGGGGCATCTTGAGCGCTCAAAGGGCGGCTATACGTCCATTTACGCAGATATTAAGGCAGGGCGCAGAAGTGAAGTCGATACTATCAGCGGCGCTGTTGTAAAGGCAGCAGAGCGTCTTTGTGTTGACGTACCCAATATGAAATTCGTTGTAAATGCAATACACGCTATGGAAGATAAAAATTCAAATAAGGAGTTTTAACAATGGCAGACTGTGTATTTGAAATGAACGGCCTTCGCATAATTGACCTGAGCAAGGAGCTCGATCCCGAAACAGAATCCCGCCGCTGCAAGATAAGACGCTTCAATACCGGCGGTCCTATTCCTGATTTCCATACCGATATGGATATCACCAGTCATCTCGGCACCCACGTTGAATGCCCTTATCATCATCGCGACGGCTGGCCCAGCGTAGCCGAAGTTCCTCTCACTCAGTTTATGGGCAGGGGTATATATGTGAATTTTGATGATGCTGAGCCCAACGCTTATATAACCCCCGAAATGCTGGAAAAGCACACCGCAGGCAAGCTGCGTGAGGGCGATGTTATTATCATCGACTCACCCCATCAGATCCCGCCCTTTACCGCACTTACCAACACCCCCGAGGATAAAAGACTTCTCGTAAACGGTGAGACTGCTCAGTGGCTGCTTGAACACAAGGTAAAGTGCGTAGGTTTTGGCGACGGTGTTTCCATTGAGAACCGCAACGAGGACGTTTGTCCCTTCCACGACATTCTTCTTGCCGAGAACATTCTGTTTATCGAGGTCATGAAGAATCTCGATAAGCTCAGCAAGGATGTGTTCTTTATTTCCTATGCACCTATGAATATAAAGGGTCTTGATTCCTGCTCCGTAAGAGCCTACGCCATTGAAGGCCTTGCCGAGTTCTCGTAATAACCGATAATAACACACGTAAGGAGAAATAAAATGAGCAGAAAAACTCTCAGACAGCTTTGTCAGGAAACCGAAGGCACTATTTTCGCCCCCTGTGTATATGATTGCTCCTCCGCCCGCGCCCTTGAAATGGCAGGATATAAGGCGCTTATGTTCAGCTCCGGCGAATTTTCTCTCGCTATAAACGGCGTTGTTGACTACGGTTTCACCGGCCTTTCCGACCTTGAATGGATGGTCGGACGTATTACCAACACATGCACTCTGCCTCTCGCAGTTGATATCGAAGATGGCTTCGGTGGCCCTCTCGCCGTATACAGAACCTGCAAGCGTCTTGCACGTCTTGGTGCTGCCGCCGTTCAGCTGGAGGACGCAGGCGACATGGAGGAAACCACCGGTCTGCTGGGTCGCGAGCAGTACTACGCAAAGGTAAGAGCCGCTCTTGACGCTCTCGCAGGCACCGACTGCATGCTTATCGCACGCACCAACGCAGACCCCGCAACTCAGCTCGACGAGGGCGTAGAGCGTATGCTTCGCTGCCATGAGATGGGCGCTGAAATGACCACCGTTGTCAAGCTCAGCAACCTCAAGGACGCAGAATACGTTGCAAAGTACGTTCCCGGCTGGAAGATGTATCCCGACGTTAAGGCTCCCAACGGTATTCCCGAGGTTACCGTTGACCAGATCGCACCTCTCGGCTATAAGTTCATGACTACTCACTTTGTCCTTAAGGCTGCCATGGAGGGTATCCTCGAACACGCAAATGCCAACCTCAAGGAGAAGAATGTAACCTACACATGGACTCATAAGGGCGTTACCGGCGTTAGCGGCGACAGCGCAACTCCTTTCTGGGAGCCCCAGAAGTACACCGAGCTTGAAAACAGCTACACCGGCAACAACAAGGTATACACCATCGTCGGAAACGCAGTTGATCCCTATCCCGAAGGCTACGTCACCATTGACATCAAGGATAGATTCTGATAATATCACCCTACAATCAGTACGGACATTTTGGCTGATAGTCCACCACAAAAAAGCAAGCCGCAGCAGTTGTTTTCTGCTGCGGCTTTTTGTATGTATAAGGGAGGCAATAGCATGATTGGCTTAAAGCGCGGCACGGTGCAGCTTTTTGACCACGAAAAGGAATGGGAAGTTGAAGCACAGCGCACTATTGAAAGGCTGTGGAAAATACTCGGTTCTATAGCTAAGGATATACAGCACGTTGGCAGCACCTCTATAATCTCCATAAAGGCCAAGCCGATAATTGACATAGCTGTTGCCGTTAATGATTTTAATGAAATACTTACGCTTGAAGATGAGTTAAAGAATGCCGGATTCTATTACCGTCCAAGCAGCATCGATAATCAATTGCTTTTCGCCTGCGGCAATCTTTATGAGGGCACCGGTGATTTGCAGACGCATTTCATTCATGTGGTCAAAACGAACAGCATGGAATGGAGAAACTATATCAACTTCCGTAATCACCTTAACAAGAAACCTGAAGTCGCCAAAGCCTACGAGGATTTAAAAGTATCACTGGCTGCCGCGGCTCCCGTTGATGCAGGACGTGAGAAGTATCTTGCAGGTAAGCACGATTTTATTGTATATACTCTCAGAAAGGCTATGGTATATTCGTTCCTTGGCAAAACTGTTGATATAGAAATTGATAGACCAATTGGAACTGTTCATCCAAAACATGATGATATTATATATCCGATAAATTATGGTTATATACCCGGAGTTCTCGGAGGCGACGGTGAGGAACTTGATGTATATGTTCTCGGTGCAAGTAAACCCGTAAACAAGTGTTCCGTGCGTATTGTTGGCATAGTTCACCGCAAAAATGACGTTGAGGACAAGCTTGTAGGAACCATAAATGATATATGTATCTCTCCGCAGAAGAAATAGCCTCTGCTGTTCATTTCCAGGAACAATTCTATGATAGCTATGTGGAAATAATGTAATAACAAAATGGAGCGTATCGCATTGATACGCTCCATTAATTATTACAATTCAGTAAGCATGCGCAGCGCCTCTATAGCGCGCCAGTTAATAAGGTCATTCCAATCATAATCATCGGAATGAAGCTCAGCAGCTTCTTCGCCACTGCCTACACCGAAGTAATAAGTCTTGCACACCTCGGAATATCTGCCGAAATCCTCAGCCCAAAGCATAGGCTTTTCCAGTTCGGTTATGTCACCAAGCTCGGCAAAAGCTATATCGGCTCTGTCTGCAAGCTCGGGATCATTGGCAGTAACAGGGAAGATGTCGGAATAAAGATTCTGCACCTCAAGGTCATAAACATCGGCAATAGCGTTTGCAACGTCATAAATAAGAGTCTCCAGCTTATCCAGATCTTCTTCGTATTCGCCGCGAAGTGTCATTGCAACATCGCACATGGCTGGAGTGCTGCCAAACTTTACAGTGCCGGAATTAAGACCTACAAGAGTTCCTTTAACAACACCCTCAAACAGTGAAGGATCAAAGAAGGAGTTCCAGTGCTTGAGGAATTCTGCTGCATAGAAGCAGGGATTGATAGCTCGCTCGGGATATGCTGCGTGGCTGGGCTGTCCCATGAATCTCAATACAAGACCAAAGGAGCTGCATGCAAACGTACCGCGGCGAATAAGTAGCTCGCCGGCCTTATAGCCGGGAATATTATGGAAGCCGTAAATCTCGCTTACACCGTACTTTTGAAGTATTGGCAGGCACTTTTCCGCTCCCGCTCCTGTTTCTTCCTCAGGCTGGAAAATATACACGATATTCTTATTAAGAGTCAACGCACTCTGGAGTACGGCAAGGCAGGCAACAACGGCAGAATGACCGTCATGACCGCAGCCGTGGAAGGGATGCCCCTCGCTGTCCAGTATAGCGTCCATATCTGCTCGCACGGCAACCCAAGGCAGGGTATCATCTTCATAGTGAACGGCATAGAACCAGTTGCCCATATCCTGAATTGCAAGCTCTCCGCAGTTACCGAGGAACGCCATAAGGAATTCCTTCATTGTAAATTCGTTGCCGGAGGTACATGGAACACCATTTAGCAGGTCGCGCAGGAAAACGGATACCGCGTAATGGTCGGCAGCGCTTATAACAGGGAGGACATTGCGTCCCGCCATACGCTCTACCACTTCACCGGCGTCAACCCATTCGTATGCGGCAATATCATCGCCAAGGATTATATCGTCGTCCCAGTACTCGGTAAGGAACAGTACTACGTTCTTTTCTTCACCGTTTCCGGATGTGTAGCTGTATTCCTTGCGGAATCCGCATACAGGGTCTGCCACAAGACCGGTTTCCTCATAAAGTTCACGGAGTGCGGTCTGCATTTCGGTTTCTCCGGGCATCATGTGTCCCTTGGGAAAGCTCCACGTTTCTGCGTCCTTTTGGTACAGAAGCAGATACTTCTGTCCGTCATCGTCAAGCTTATATACTATAAATCCGCAGCAATTTTCTTTACTCATACTAAATTCTCCTTATTGCTCTGCACATTCCCTGATGATCATATTGACCATGTAATAGGAATTGAGGTCAAATGCCTTTTCCGGCTGGAGCGGGATTATCTCGCCTCTATAAAACTCATTCTTGAGAAGTCCTCTGATTTCATCATTGGTCTTACCCTCGTTATGAGCTGTAACTATCATATCTTTGGTCTTTTCCATCCAAATTTCAGATTTGGTAAGGAACTCCTCTATAAACGCTTTATCAACAATACCCAAATGGGAAATAAGCTGTTTCTCCGCGCCCAGCACACGCAGCTTGCGTATAGCATCGATAGTCATTTGGTAACCCACAAGGAACGTGGGAGAGACTTTGTGAGGCAGCAGGGGATAGCCTATAGTCTCAGAGGATATGAGCAGTTTTTCCTCTTCGCACCAAAATGAAATGCAGTCCATTGTATGTCCCGGAGTTTCGATAACACGAAACTTCATATTTCCGACTTCAATTATATCTCCGTCGGATACGGGAATGTCAACGGAAAGACCGCTGTCAAGAGTTCGGTATTCCGGTCTGCCAAATACCGCAGCCGCGTTGTCATTCATTTCTCTTATGGTTTTCAGGGCTCCCGCTCTTTCAAATACTCGCTTTGCGTATGCAGCAGCATAAACCTTCACCTCAGGCCATTTTTCGCGGCAGTAGGGTGTACCCGAAGCATGATCATAATGTGAATGGGTAAGCAATACACAATCAAGCTTGCGTCCGTTCAAGTACCTTTCAGCGTTCTCTATCATTTCATCGGCACAAAATGCGAAACCGGAATCGATAAGGGCAGTACCTTCATCGTTTATCAGCAAAAATGCTTCGCTTCCGCGCACTGCGCCGACATTAAATACTTCATACATAGAAATGCAGCTCTTTTCTTTTTTATTCGTTTGGTATATAATATAAGAGTACTAATGTTGCAATTGTCACTCAACATATATTGCAATTAATGTAATATACATACGTTGATTATAGCAAAAAACAACATCAGTTCAAGCTTTTTTTATGATTGGGAACAGCGGCATGCGGCGCTGTTCCGTCAACGTATGCAACTCTCAATCCGGGAATGAATATACCGTCGAGTGACTCGGGGTCTCCGGAGCATAAAACACGCTCTACATCGAGTCCGGCATCATTGGCAGCGGCAGCTATGGTTTTCATAAAGGTTGACTTTCCGCAGCCCGCGCCACCTTTGATTATGAACAGACGGTTTACATCGGGCAGGCTGACAAGATTATCGTACAGAGAATAAAAGCCACGGTAGCTGTTAGCCCCAAGAAAATATGAAATATTCATATTCAGTCCTCCTTTTTTGCTTTACATTCAGTTTATGTGCAGATGATAATATATGACACATGAACGATAATATATCAAGAGGTGATATTTATGTATAAGGAGAAACTTATAAACGCACAGAATGTGCAGACTCTTGGCGAAGATGAGCTGAAGCTCATTGACGCATATTGGCGCGCATCAAACTATCTCGCTGCTTGCCAGCTCTATCTGCGAGATAATCCGCTGCTCAAAACGCCCCTCAAAGCAGAGCACATAAAGAAGAAGATAGTCGGTCACTGGGGAACCGTTCCCGGTCAGAACTTCATTTATACCCATCTCAACCGTGTCATAAACAAATATGACCTTGATATGATCTATCTTTCCGGTCCCGGACATGGCGGAAACGCAATGGTAGCACATACCTATCTTGAGGGCAGCTACAGTGAATTCTATCCCAACGTAGGCGAAAATCTTGAAGGTCTTAAAAAGCTCTTCCTTCAGTTCTCCTATCCCGGTGGTATTTCCAGTCACGTAGCACCCGAGACCCCCGGCTCTATCCATGAGGGTGGTGAGCTTGGCTATTCTCTGGCACATGCTTTCGGTGCTGTATTTGATAACCCCGAGCTTATTGCAGCCTGTGTAGTAGGCGACGGTGAGGCCGAGACCGGCCCTCTTGCGGCATCCTGGCATTCCAACAAGTTCATCAATCCCGTAAACGACGGTACGGTTCTGCCTATCATGCACCTTAACGGCTATAAAATAAGCAACCCCACCATTTTCGCACGTATCCCCGAAGATGAAATGATCAAATTCTTTGAGGGCTGCGGCTGGTCTCCCATACTCGTAGAGGGTGAGGAGCCTATGGAAATGCATTCCAAGATGGCGGCTGCTCTTGACAAGGCAATGGCTCAGATTTTTGAGATAAAGCAAAAGGCCGCCGACGGTCAGCTTGCAGGCCGACCTGTATGGCCCATGATAATTCTCCGCACTCCCAAGGGCTGGACCGGCCCCAAGTACGTTGACGGCAAGCAGATAGAGGGTACTTTCCGTGCCCATCAGGTTCCCATCAATCCCGACAGCGAGGAGCATATCGCACAGATTGAAGAGTGGCTCAAGAGCTACGGCCACGAGGAATTCTTCGAAGAGGACGGCAGCATCAAGGCATATCTCAAGGACTTTGCTCCCAAGGGTAACCGCAGAATGGGTGCCAATCCCCACGCGAACGGCGGTCTGCTCCTCAAGGAGCTCATTCTGCCCGATTTCCGTGACTACGCAGTTGACGTTCCCGCTCCCGGTGCAGTTGAGGCACAGGATATGATCGAGCTTGGCGGCTATGTACGCGACGTAGTAAAGCTTAACTCCGAAAACCGCAACTTCCGCATCTTCGGACCCGACGAGACCATGTCCAACCGTCTCGGCAAGGTCTTTGAGGAAACAGACAGAATGTGGTCTGCCGAAACTCTCGACAACGACGAATTCATTTCCGACGACGGACGCGTTGTAGACTCCGCACTTTCCGAGCATCTGTGCCAGGGCTGGCTGGAGGGCTATCTGCTCACCGGCAGACACGGCTTCTTCAACAGCTATGAGGCATTTATCCGCATAGTCGACTCCATGGCAGCTCAGCACGCAAAGTGGCTCAAGGTCTGCAACCAAATTCCTTGGAGACAGAGCATTGCATCTTTCAACTATGTTCTTTCCTCCAACGTATGGCAGCAGGATCACAATGGCTTCACCCATCAGGATCCCGGTTTCCTTGACCACATTGCCAACAAGAAGGCAGACGTTATCCGTATGTATCTGCCCCCGGATGCAAACTGCCTGCTGTCTTGCTTCGACCATTGCATAAAGAGCAAGGACTACGTCAACGTGCTGGTAACCTCCAAGCACCCCAGACCCCAGTGGCTCACTATGGAGCAGGCAATCGTTCACTGCACACAGGGTATCGGTATCTGGGATTGGGCATCCAACGATCAGGGCGAAGAACCTGACGTAGTTGTAGCCTGCTGCGGTGAAACTCCCACCCTTGAGGCACTTGCAGCAGTAAGTATAATCCGCAAGGAGCTGCCCGAGGTAAAGCTCAGAGTTGTAAACGTAGTTGACCTGATGCGTCTGCAGCCTGAAAGCGAGCATCCCCACGGTCTGTCTGACACCGCATACAACAATCTCTTCACAGAGGATAAGCCCATCGTATTCGCTTACCACGGCTACGCAACCCTCATTCATGAGCTTACCTATCGCCGCAAGAACCGCGACCTTCACGTTCTCGGCTATAAGGAGGAGGGAACTATCACAACTCCTTTCGATATGCGCGTTCAGAACGACATCGACCGATTCCACCTCGTTATCGACATCATCAATCGCATTCCCAGACTTAAGAACCGCGGCGCATACCTTATCCAGCGCATGCGCGACAAGCTTGTTGAACACAAGCAGTATATCTACACCCACGGCGAAGATTTGCCGGAGGTTAAGAACTGGAAATGGTCTGAGTAATTGACAATTCCGCCCAATACGCAGTATAGTGTATTGGGCGGATTCTTTTGCACACGCGGAGGACGATATGAACATTTATCTTGATCTCTTTTTAAGCTTTGCCAAGGTCGGCGTACTGACCTTTGGCGGCGGCTATGCCATGCTCCCGATACTGCAAAGGGAAGTGGCTGAAAACAAAAAATGGGCAACTGAAGAAGAGCTTATGGACTACTATGCCATCGGTCAGTGCACCCCCGGCGTTATTGCAGTAAACACCGCAACCTTTATCGGCAGAAAAGTAAAAGGACTTGCAGGTTCTATCCTCTCGACCCTTGGTGTTGTTTTTCCCTCGCTGGTGATAATCATCGCCATTGCCGCATTTGTAAACAATTTCGCCGATTCACCTATAGTGCAGAACGCTTTCGCCGGTATACGTGCCTGCGTTTGTGTACTTATACTCAATGCGGTTGTTAAGCTCTGGAAGAAAGCTATTGTTGATAAACCCACGTTGCTTATTTTCGCAATAGTATTTATCCTTTCCGTGTTTACAAATCTTTCTCCGGTGGTATACGTTATCCTCGCCGCAGTTGCCGGAATAATTCTCAAAAGTCTGGAGGCGAAGAAATGATATATCTGCGCCTTTTCTTTGAATTTTTCAAAACCGGACTTTTCGCCGTAGGCGGGGGAATGGCAACCATTCCGTTCCTTTATGACCTTTCCGATAAAACCGGCTGGTTTACCTACGATAAGCTTGCCGACATGATAGCAGTTTCCGAATCCACACCCGGACCTATCGGTGTTAATATGGCGACCTTTGTCGGCTTCACAACAGCGGGCATACCCGGTGCAATATGCGCCACACTCGGTCTTATTACACCTTCTGTCATTATAATTCTCATAATCGCGAGATTTCTCGCCAACTTCAACGACAACAAGTACGTCAAGTCCGCTTTCTATACTATACGTCCCGCATCAACTGCTCTTATAGCCGCAGCAGGTGTTCTGGTTCTCAAAATATCTCTGCTCAATGTGGATACTTTTCAGCAGGGTGGGGGAATACTTAGCCTATTTGACTTCAAGGCAATTATTCTTGCAGTCATCGTCTATGTGCTCACAAACTTTGTAAAACCGCTCAAAAAGCTGCACCCTGTCGTCTTTATCGCACTGTCTGCCGTGGCAGGAATCGTGTTCAAATTCGCAGGGGCATAAAAAAATAAAAATATTTTAATTTACCTCTTGCCAAAGCCGGAAATATGTGTTATAGTAATCGAGCTGAGATTTTCCGGCGTATGGCGCTATAGCCAAGTGGTAAGGCAGAGGTCTGCAAAACCTCGATTCCCCGGTTCAAATCCGGGTGGCGCCTCCATAAATCCTGACTGCAAACGCGGTCGGGATTTTTCTTTCCCCGAACTCCACAAATGCACCCGTTTTCACGCGGGTGCATTTCTTTTATAACATGAATATCATATATAAGCAGTAAAGCTAAAATCAATTCGCTTTAAATCGTTAGATTTATGAAAAATATTCATCGACAAACCAAGCAAAAAGTATTATACTAACTTAATAGTTTAAATAACAATTTCCCGGAGGCATAACCGAATGAAACTTCCTTTCGTATCTCTCGATAAGCTTAAAGAAATTTCCCAGACCTATTCCACCCCTTATCATCTCTATGACGAAAAGGGAATACGCGAAAATGCCCGCAATCTTTATAAGGCATTCAGTTGGAATAAGGGCTTTAAAGAATATTTTGCAGTAAAGGCAACCCCAAACCCCTCCATTATCAAAATTCTCATGGAGGAAGGATGCGGTGTTGACTGCTCTTCCTATACCGAGCTTATGATGGCTGAAATGTGCGGCTGCAGGGGAGACGACATTATGTTCTCCTCCAATGCAACCCCTGCCGAAGAGTTCAAAAAGGCAGCTGAGCTTGGCGCTCAGATAAATCTCGACGATATTACTCATATTGAGTTCCTTGAAAATATCTGCGGCATTCCCGAGAAGATTTGCTGCCGCTATAATCCCGGCGGCACTTTCTCCATTGACAATCAGTTCATGGATAACCCCGGTGAAGCCAAGTACGGTATGACCCGTGAGCAGATGACCGAGGCTTTCAAGAAGCTCAAGGAGAAGGGCGCAAAGGAATTCGGTATCCACGCTTTCCTTGCAAGCAACGTCCTTTCCGATGACTATTATCCCGCTCTTGCAGCCGTTCTCTTCCAGACCGCAGTTGAGCTGCAGCAGGAGACTGGTGTAAAAATCGCTTTCATCAACCTTTCCGGTGGTATTGGTACTCCTTACCGTCCCGAGGAAAAGGCTAACGATATATTCGTAATAGGCGAGGGTGTCCGCAAGAAGTTCGAGGAAATCCTCGTACCTGCAGGCATGGGTGACGTTGCAATCTACTGCGAGCTTGGCCGCTACATGCTTGCTCCTTATGGTTGCCTCGTTTCCACCGCTATCCATGAGAAGCACATCCACAAGGATTACATCGGTCTCGATTCCTGCGCAGTTGACCTTATGCGCCCCGCCATGTACGGTGCATATCATCATGTAACCGTTTCCGGCAAGGAAAACGCTCCCGCAGACCATGTATATGATATTACCGGTTCTCTCTGCGAGAATAATGACAAGTTTGCTATCGACCGTCAGCTGCCCAAAATCGACATTGGCGATTTCATTATCATTCACGATACCGGCGCTCACGGCTATGCAATGGGTTATAACTACAACGGTAAGCTCCGCTCCAAGGAGCTGCTGCTTAAGGAGAACGGGGAAGTGGTAATGATCCGCCGCGCTGAGACCCCCGAGGATTATTTTGCAACTCTCGATTTTTGATAAAACGCCTTAGAAAGGGTGGGAGAACATGAACGTAGCTGAAATTTTCGGTTCAAATGTATTCAGCGAATCCGTAATGAAAGAACGCCTCCCCAAAAAAGTTTTTGACGAGGTAATGCACGTTATGAAGAACGGCGGCCAGATAAGCATGGCCTCCGCTGACGTGGTTGCCAACGCCATGAAGGATTGGGCTGTTGAAAAGGGCGCTACCCATTATTCACATTGGTTCCAGCCCCTCACCGGCATCACCGCTGAAAAGCATGATGCTTTCATAACTGTGCCCGAAAACGGCAAGACTCTGCTTCAGCTTTCCGGCAAACAGCTTATTATGGGTGAGCCTGACGCATCTTCGTTCCCCTCCGGCGGTCTGCGCGCTACTCATTACGCTCGCGGATATACTGCATGGGATATAACATCACCTGCATTTGTTAAGGAGCAGGCAGCAGGCGTTATTCTCTGTATTCCCACCGTATTCGTTTCCTACACAGGCGAGGCTCTCGACCAGAAAACACCTCTCCTGCGCTCCATGGAAGCTATCAACGAGCAGGCGATGCGTATCGTCCGTCTGTTTGGCAACACCTCCGCAACCAAGGTTATTGCCTCTGTTGGTCCTGAACAGGAATACTTCCTCGTTGACAGACAGAAGTACCTCAAGCGCCGCGACCTTATTTACACCGGACGTACCCTGTTCGGCGCTCCCGCACCTAAGGGTCAGGAGCTCGAAGACCAGTATTTCGGTTCTATTCGTGAGCGTGTCGGCGCATACATGAAGGATCTCAATACCGAGCTGTGGAAAATGGGCATTACCGCCACTGCTCAGCACAACGAGGTCGCACCCGCACAGCATGAAATGGCACCTATATATACCACTGCCAATATTGCAGTTGATAATAACCAGCTGGCAATGGAAACTATGAAGCGTGTTGCTACAAGACACGGTCTTGTATGCCTGCTTCATGAAAAGCCCTACGCAGGCGTTAACGGCAGCGGTAAGCACAATAACTGGTCTATAGGCACCGATACCGGAGAAAACCTTATCGATCCCGGTGACGATCCCAGCAGCAACCTGCGTTTCCTGCTTATCCTGGCCTGCATAATGAAGGCTGTTGATACCCACGCAGACCTGCTAAGACAGTCCTCCGCCAATGTTGGCAATGACCACCGCCTTGGCGCTGATGAGGCTCCTCCTGCTATAATTTCCATATTCCTCGGCGACCAGCTTGAGGATATCGTTGAGCAGATTGTAAAGCACGGCACCGCCGATGCAGCAAAAAAGGGAGGTACCCTTGATACAGGCGTTTCCTTCGTGCCGCTGCTCAACAAGGATGCAACCGACAGAAACAGAACCTCGCCCTTCGCCTTTACCGGCAATAAGTTCGAGTTCCGAATGGTCGGCTCCTCCGACTCCATAGCTTCCGCAAATACCACGCTTCACGCAGTTGTTGCCGAAGCATTCTGCGATGCTGCCGATATTCTCGAGAAGTCTACCAACTTCGATGAGGACGTAAAGAAGCTCATTGCAGAATATATGACCAAGCATCAGCGCATTCTCTTCAAGGGCAACGGTTATTCCGAAGAGTGGATAGAGGAGGCTGCAAGACGCGGTCTGCCCAATCTCCGATACATGGTAGACACCGTTCCCGCACTTACCACCGACAAGGCTGTAAAGCTTTTTGAAAAGTTCAATATCTACACCAGAGCAGAGCTTGAGTCCCGCGCCGAAATCATGTACGCCACTTACTCCAAGTCTATAAACATCGAGGCGCAGACCATGATCCACATGGCAGGCAAGCACTATGTTCCCACCGCTGTTACATACACCACAAAGCTTGCTCAGTCCATCGCTGCTGTCAGCTCTGTGGGTGTAGATTCCAGCGTACAGCAGGAGCTTCTCAATGATTGCACCGTTCTCCTCAAGCGCATGAAGGAAGCTCTCAAGAAGCTGATTGCGGACGTTGAGGCTGTCACCAAAATACAGGACGTATGCGAAATGGCTCACGCCTTCCATGACATCATTGTTCCCGATATGGTACACCTGAGAACTCCTGTCGATGAGCTTGAGCTCTTCGTTGACAAGAAAGAGTGGCCCGTTCCCACTTACGGCGACCTTATGTTCGAAGTATAAGCTGTTGCTTTTTAGAGGTGCTAAGAATGAATTATGGATTTGTAAAGGTCGGAACTGCTGTTACCGATATTACAGTTGCCGACTGTAAAAATAACACTCAGCGCATTATTGAGACTATGAATAATGCAGCTGAAAGGGGAGTGAAGGTACTTTGCTTCCCGGAGCTTTGTGTAACCGGAAGCACTTGCGCCGATCTTTTTTACCACACAACTCTTTTGAATGCAGCTCAGCGCTCTGTTTTTGAAATTACAGAAGCCACCTGTGGCAAGGATATTCTTATCGCTGTCGGTTTCCCGATGCAGCAGGGCAGCAAGCTCTACAACTGCGCCGCTGTAATATATGAAGGTGAGATTTTAGGCATAGTTCCTCAGACTCACACCAATAAATATTTCGCTCCCGCACCCGATTGCAGCACTAAAATCGTATTCGGCGGCAGGGAAGTACCCTTTGGCAGCAATCTTATATTCAGCTGCGACAATATACCTAACCTTGCAATCTGCGTAGAGATTTATGAGGATCTTTGGGCTGCTGAAAATCCCTCCGTAAGTCATGCCGCCAACGGAGCAACCATTATCCTCAATCTTGCTGCCGGAGGAGAAACCATAGGCAAGGCTGACTATCGCCGGTCTCTCGTTTCTGTCCAGTCCGCCAAGCTGTCCTGCGCATACATTTATGCGGGAGCCGGAGAGGGCGAATCCACTCAGGATATGGTATTTGCAGGTCACTCAGTTATCTGCGAAAAGGGCAGAGTACTTGCCGAAAGCAAGCTGTTTGAAAACACTCTGCTTACAACCGATATTGACCTTGATCGCCTCATGTATGACCGCAAAAAGTCCAACAACGCCTTTGCAGATGACTATTATAAGGCCATAGCATTCAGTTACAAGTCCACAGACAATAAGCTTGAGCGCAAAATTGCCCAGTATCCTTTCATACCAGATTGCATACAGCGCAGAAATGAAGTATGCGAAGAGGCCCTCACAATACAGGCAATGGGTCTCAAGAAGCGCATTGAACACACTAAGGCAAAATCCGCAGTAATCGGCGTTTCCGGTGGTCTTGACTCCACGCTGGCGATTCTCGTTGCAGCCAAGGCCTTCGACCTCTGCAACCGCTCAAGAAAGGACATAATTGCCGTAACTATGCCTTGCTTCGGCACTACCGCACGCACCAAGTCCAATGCCGAAAAGCTTTGCGAAAGCCTCGGTGTAACCCTCAGAACTGTAGATATTTCCGATGCTGTAAAGGTACATTTCCGCGATATCGGACAGGCTGAGGATAATTATGACGTTACCTTTGAAAATGCGCAGGCAAGAGAGCGCACCCAGGTTATAATGGATATCGCCAACCAGACCGGCGGATTTGTAATCGGTACCGGTGACCTTTCTGAGCTGGCGCTTGGCTGGGCAACCTACAACGGTGACCATATGTCCATGTACGGTGTAAATGCTTCCATTCCCAAGACACTTATCCGTCATATCGTTAAATATGCCGCCGATAACGCAAGGGAAGAGGGGCTCAGCGAAATTCTACAGAGCATACTCGATACACCTGTAAGCCCCGAACTTTTGCCTCCCGAAAACGGAGATATTTCACAGAAAACCGAAAGCATCGTAGGTCCTTATGACCTCCACGACTTTTTCCTTTATTATATTGTTCGCTACGGTTTTTCTCCCGCAAAGATTCTTTATCTTGCTGCGTATGCATTTGACGGCGTATTTGAATATGACGTCATAAAATCCTGGCTGAAAATCTTTGTAAGAAGATTCTTCACCCAGCAGTTCAAGCGTTCCTGTTTGCCAGATGGTCCCGCGATCGGAACAGTTTCTTTGTCACCGCGCGGAGCATGGAGCATGCCCAGCGACGCAATCGCAGCCGAATGGCTTGCAGAACTTGACTAAAAAAAGCAAAGGGAAGGGCTTCACAGCCCTTTCCTTACGCCCTCAGCTTGGTTCACAAAATAATAATTTCATGTACTTATTGATATGTAAAAGATGCCTGAGAGAGGGGTTTTGGCTGTTTATAGCCTTTTGAACCTCTTCTCAGGCTTTTTTGTTTTTTCTATGATTTTTCTTTATTCTGCGATTATTGCCGCAGTATCAAGTGCTACTGTGATCATTTGCTTTAAGCTCGTTTGACGTTCATCAGCCGTCAGCTGTTCGCTTCGATACAAATGATCCGATATAGTACAAATCGCCAGAGCGTTTTTTCCACAGCGTGCTGCAGTTGCGTACAATCCTGCAGCTTCCATTTCTACGGCCAAAATTCCCATTTTGCGCCACGCATCATTGTCCGTGGCATCGTCACCGTAAAATACATCTGATGACAGAATATTTCCGACCACAGTATTCAGCCCCAGCTTGTCCGCAGCTTCCTCAGCGGCTCTCAACAGCTTATAGCTTGCTATTGGCGCAAAAGTTCCGGGCAGCTTATATTGGTTCATGAAATTCGAATCCGTAGATGCTCCCTGTGCCAATACAAGGTCACGCAGCTGAAGCTTATCGCTCATTGCTCCGGCTGTACCGATTCTTATAATATTTTCTACACCGTACTCATTATACAGCTCCCAGCTGTAAATTCCTATGGAAGGAATTCCCATACCGCTGGCCATTACAGTTACTTCCGTATTTTTCCATTTCCCTGTATAACCCTGGATTCCGCGCACATTATTCACCAATACAGGGTTTTCAAGGAAGTTTTCCGCCACATATTTGGCTCTCATTGGGTCGCCGGGCATCAAAACAGTCTTGGCGATCTCCCCTATTTTTGCACTATTATGCGGAGTTGGAACTGCCATTTTTATCTCTCCTCGCTAAGCGGCAATATTGAACCAACGTCAAAGCACCGCCCATTTGTTAAATATACAACTTTTAACCCTAATTTATTTATAAATTCCAGTATATATTCCTTATCAGGATGTCCTTCAAGACTTCCGGTAAACGCAATCATATTTGCACTGCATTTAAAACATGAACCGCCAATAAATCCATAATCGTACCCGGGCAGCTCGAAATAACCAGGTTCTATCAGCAGCACTTCAATTCCGGCATTTTGAGCAGCTTCGGCAATGGATTTGTCTGCTGTTATAATGTGCGTTTCATCAAGCACGCATACCGAGCACTTTGCATATCCCTGCCGCACATTTATAAGCTTTTTGCCATGTTTTTCAGCATGCTCAAGTATCGCCGCATCGGTATTTTCGACACTGCAGAATATAACATCTCCGACTTCACAGGCATTCAAGCCTATGTCCATCGGATATTTATCACTCTGTCCGGCATTTGAGCAGTACAGCATAGTTCCTGTTGGAAACATCTCAGTATCGCAGGATTCAAAGATATTCTTGCTTATAATAAGCTCACCGTTTCCGCAGTAGTACGCCGACATATCAGCATGAGCGCGAACAGGCTGCGCAACGCCGTCATTATTGGCGATTGGAATAGCCTTTATACCTAGCTTCGAAAGCGCAGCTTCCAACTCATGGTAACCGTTTCCGATAATAACTGTTTTTACTACTCCCTGCGGCAAATTAGGTTTTACAACAAAATGCTCCACAACTCTCAGCTTTCTCTTTTTGCGCCGATCGCGCCTGCCAATGCGTCGCGCAGACTCTTGACCTCAATAAGCTTCAATCCCTTGGGGACTATATACTGAGTCTTACCGCTCATAGGTACGATGCACTTTTTGAATCCGAGGCGGTGTACTTCGCTGATACGCTGGTTTATAAAGGATACGCTTCGGATTTCGCCAGTAAGGCCAACTTCTCCTATAGCCACAACATCGTCACCTATAGGCTTGTCCACATAGCTTGATGCCACAGCAAGAATTGTGGCAAGATCGGCAGCAGGTTCATTCAAATCAAGACCGCCTACTACGTTGATATATGCGTCGCTTGCGGACATCTTAAGACCGCCGCGCTTTTCCAGTACAGCCAGTAGCAACGCTGCTCTATTATAATCCACACCGCTGGAGGTTCTTCGCGGTACATTATAACTTGTAGGTGTAATAAGCGCCTGTATCTCAGCAAGTATAGGTCGTGTTCCTTCCATAACGCAGGTTACGCAGGTGCCGGGTGCGTTCTCAAGACGTCCGGAAAGCAGCATCTCCGAGGGGTTCGGCACCTCAGCCAAACCCTTATCAAGCATTTCAAATACACCAATTTCATTAGTAGAACCAAAACGATTCTTTGCTGCCCGCAGGATTCGGTATGCTGCATTTTGGTCACCTTCAAAATAAAGGACACAGTCGACCATATGTTCCAGTACCTTAGGACCGGCAATAGAACCTTCTTTGTTGACATGGCCTACTATGAAAATTGTTATTCCATTATTCTTGGCAATCTGCATCAGTGACATGGTACAATCCTTTACCTGAGCAACACTGCCGGCAGAGGAATCGATGCTTTCGTTATAAAGAGTCTGTATAGAGTCAATTATGACCACATCAGGATCAGCCTTGGATATGTTGTCAAGAATATCGCCAAGGTTGGTTTCAACGAGCACATAAAGCTCTCCGTCGGACACGCCAAGGCGTTCTGCGCGCATTTTCAGCTGCCTGCCGGATTCTTCGCCCGTTACATAGAGAACCTTGCGCGATGCTGCTATATGACCGCACATCTGCAAAAGCAGCGTAGATTTACCGATACCGGGTGCACCGCCCACAAGCACAAGAGAACCCTCAACGGCGCCGCCGCCAAGAACTCTGTCCAGCTCACCAAAACCTGTAACAAAGCGCGCCTCGGCAGTGGTATCAATATCTGCAATACGGGTACTTCCCTGTTTTTGCAGGTTAAGTCCTCCCCTGTTCTTCCCGCCCGTTACCTTGGGTGCAGCCTCATGCTCAACTATACTGTTCCATGCTCCGCAGGCAGGACATCTGCCCTGCCATTTTATCGTTTCATTACCGCACTCTGTGCAGTAAAACACAGTTTTAGCTTTAGCCATAATAATTCCCCGTTTCGGAAATAAATTGTGTATATGACGCAATGAAAACAGCAGCAAGCTTCGTTTGATACTCTTCCGTTTTCAGCATTTCCAGTTCTGCAGGATTTGACATAAATCCGCACTCTACAAGTACTGCAGGACAATCTGCTTTTTTCATAAGGTAGATATCATCCGAAATCTTCGCCGCGCCGCGGTTGTTGTCCGCATCGATGTTCAAGCTTATATTGTTTTGAATAAGTTCTGCCAATTCCTTGCTGCCATCGGCCTTTCCGTACAAAGCTTGACCGCCGCTGGGTTTTGCGTTTGGATATGTATTTTGGTGTACGCTAATAAGCACCGCATTTGGCGTAGAGTTTATCAGCTCTATTCTCGCCTTTTGATCGGCTATTTTTTTAGCCCGTATTGTATTTGCACTTTTGGGATAATCAAGGATTTCAGACTCCCGCGTCATAATACTATCAATGCCTAAAAAACCGCATAGTGCCTCCATCTTCAGCGCTACAGCAAGATTAATCTCGCTTTCCTTAGTTCCATCCGCAGCAACTGCGCCGCCGTCCTCCCCACCATGTCCGGGGTCAATTATCAGTATCGGTTTTTGGGCCTTACTAACACGTTTAGCAGAGGAAAATACAGTACACCCGCTTATTGCAAATGTTAAAAGCAGAATAAAAATTATCAATCTTTTCAAATATGACCCTCCCTCATTAAAACTAATGCATGGGAGGGTCTTGCTATTACATAATATCAGCGCAAATTCTCGCGTTTGCCGTCCTTGGGCTTGCGCCAAATAAGTCTGTCAAGCACTCTTACCTGATTATATCCAAGAATATAAGACACACCTACTATAACAGGCGCGATTATTGCAGGTATAAAATAGCACAGATGATAAAGAAAACCGGAAACAGTACCTGCAGCAGCTGCACTGTCAAGGGCAATAAACATATAATTGAAGTTCATGTAGAAGTATCTGCCCAAGCGCTCAACAGTAAAATCCACAGAAGGAATAATAATCGCAATTGCGCATATAAGACCGGGAATCTGAGAAAGCGCACCGGCGATAAGACCGCGGAACTTATTATATTCCATATGCTTGAAGAGCACCAGATTATGGTCACGCTCACCGCGTCTCCAACCTTCAAGATATGTCATAACGAGGTAAAGCCCCATGCAAATTACAGTGATAATAGCAGACGTAGCTGCACTGCCAATTTCAAGGCCAAGATCGCCGATACTCTGCAGCAGCATTCCTACCACAAGCATTACAATTATATTTACAATATGTATGAAGAAGATTTTGAAGGCAAACTGGAACATTGTGTTCTTGCCGGAATCTTCAACTTTGCGTTTAAACATGCACTCAGTTCCTTTCTATACATTGTGCCTGAATTATAACACAATATCGCCGATTGTACAAGAATATAGGTAAAATAGTGTAAGCTATAAATGCGGCAAAGTATTGACATCCGCGTGCAAATACAGTATCGTATTAAATTGTAAAAGGGTGGTGTTCCCGTGAAAAAAGCTAATCGATCCCAGGTACTTGTAATTGCCTCTATGGTAATTTTCGGTACACTTGGGCCATTCGTAAGAAATATATCCGTTTCCTCCGGTGAGCTTGCTCTTTATCGAGCAATTCTCGCAGCAGTTCTTGTAGGATTGTTTCTTACTATAACAAAGCAGAAAATTAATTTCCGCGCACTTGGAAAAGAGCTGCTTTTACTTCTTATATCCGGTATGGCTATGGGCATCAACTGGATACTTCTTTTTGAAGCCTACAAATACACTACAGTATCAGTAGCTACTCTCAGCTATTGCTTCGCACCTGTTATTGTAACAATTGTCTGCCCATTCTTTTTTAAGGAAAAGTTAGGACCAAAGCAGATAATTTGTTTTATAATGTCCACAATTGGAATTGTGATGATAACCGGTATCGCCGGCTCTAAAGGTGGCCGCGATATAATCGGCATTCTCTTCGGTCTCGGCGCGGCAGTGTTCTATGCCTCGGTTATTCTTCTCAATAAGTTTATAAAAAAGGTTGAGGATCTGCACCGCACATTCCTGCAGTTTATTGCCGCTATAATCATTCTCGTTCCTTATGTCGTATTTACAAGCGGTGTCACGCTCGGCACAATGAACTCCACAGGCTGGATATGCTTGCTTGTGGTCGGTATAGTCCACACCAGCATTACATATTGCATGTATTTCACGGCAATCAAGGATCTGCCCGGTCAGCAAACTGCTATTTTGAGCTATATAGACCCGCTGGTAGCAGTAATCATCTCCGTCGCAGTACTCGGCGAAGCCATCACCATTCCGCAAATAATCGGCGGTGTGCTGATACTTGGCTTTACCCTGCTCAATGAAATTAAATTACCAGCAAAGGAAACGCAATAAGCAATTGCGGTACACTTATTATATAAGTGTACCGCCCTTTTTGATAGATCAGCATTGTTAGTCCACGCTTGACATTGATTTGTGCCACTATTAAAATTAGGGCATAGAAAAGGAGGTACTTCTATGAAAAAGAAAACCTTAGTTTTTTTGCTTGTAATCACTCTTTGTCTGAGTTTGCTGCCGTTATCTGCAACAGCAACTAATCCGGCAGAAGATATTGTTATTCTCTACACCAATGACGTACACACATATATAGACGGAGAAATTACATACTCAATGGTCGCCGCGCTTAAAGATTCTTACGCAAACGCTCTACTGGTTGACGCGGGCGACCATATACAGGGCACCGCATACGGTGACTTGGACGACGGAAAATCCATTATCGATCTTATGAATGCCGCCGGCTATGACCTTGCCACATTGGGTAATCACGAGTTTGATTACGGTCAAGCGGGACGCATACAGGTAACCGATGTTTGGGCCGAGTATGACTACGTATCCTGCAATTTTTATCATGAGGAAAACGGTATTCCCGGCAACAGTGTGCTTGACAGCTACAAAATATTTGAAATCAACGGAACAAAAGTCGCGTTTATCGGCATAACAACTCCGGAAACAATAACATCATCCGCTCCCTCCTATTTTCAGGACGCTGACGGCAACTACATATACGGTATTGCCGCCGGAGCAGACGGCAGCGCACTTTATAACGCGGTACAGACTGCTATAGATTCGGCCAAGACCGAAGGTGCCGATTATATTATCGCACTGGGACACCTTGGCGTAGACCCCTCCTCCGAGCCTTGGACCAGTGAGGCTGTAATTACCAACACAAGTGGGCTTGACGCTTTCATCGATGGCCATTCCCATACCACCGTTGCACTGAAAGAAGTTCCGGACAAGAACGGCACTCCCGTAATCCTTACGCAGACCGGTTCCTATTTAGCTGCAGTCGGCAAGCTTGTCATCGATAACGATGGCTCAATATCCACTGAGCTTCTGACCGCCGAGGATATGAGCGGTTTGACTCCCGATGCAGATGTCATGGCTATCGAAAGCAGTTGGATAGCAGAAGTTGACTCGCTCCTTGGCGAAGTAATAGGTTACTCCGATATTGTTCTTGATAATTATGACGCCAACGGCAAAAGATTGGTTCGTATGCAGAGCACGAATACCGGTGATTTTTGCGCAGATGCCTTGTACTATCTTTTCGATGAAATGGGCATGGACGTTGACGTTGCCGTTATGAATGGCGGAGGCATACGAAACAAGGCTATAACCGGTGAGATTACATATAAGACCTGCAAGGAGATACACACCTTTGGCAATGTTGCCTGCCTGCTGACGGTCAGCGGTCAGCAGTTGCTTGATGCCCTCGAATGGGGTTCCAAAGGCATAAGAGCCGACAACTTAGCCGAAAACGGAAGTCTGCTTCATGTTTCCGGACTTAAATACACATTGGATCTAAGCCGCGATTCCACAGTACAGGCTGATGATAAAGATGTTTGGCTTGGACCTCCCACCGACGGATACCGTGTCCAAAATGTCCAGATACTGAACAAAGAAACAGGCGTATATGAACCGCTGGATCTTGATGCAAAATATAACCTTGCAGGCTACAACTACACTCTGCGCGACCTTGGCGGCGGATTCGCAATGCTGAACGGCGCTGTAAATGTGTTGGATTATGTGGCGGAAGATTATATGGTACTGGCAAATTATATTAAATCTTTCCCTGCAGACAGCGAAACCGGTCTGCCTACTATCACAGCCGACAGCGGATATAACGAGGTAAGCGGAAGTGACCGTATTTCCGTAATCGCAGACCGTGCCACTATTGTCACCAAGCTCTGGCAAGCAGAAAACCAGCCCGTCGTAAACTATTTGCTGCAATTTGAAGATGTGCCCTCCGAGACATGGTATACTGAGGCAGTACGCTGGTGCGCAGGGGTTGGCATTGTTGAGGGCTACAGCGATACCGCATTTGGTCCCGATGACCCGATCACCCGCGAGCAGTTCGCAGCTATTCTTTGGCGTTACGCCAAACACGAGGGCTATGACGTCAGCGTTAATGATGCTGTCAACATTCCTACTGACGGGATCAGTGAGTATGCTGTTCCCGCTATGCAATGGGTATACAGCACTGGTTTGATGGAATATGAGGACGAAAGCGTTTCCCCACGCGAAAATATCAGCCGCAGCCAGGCCGACGCAGTATTGATGCGTCTGTATGGATTACTTAAATGACAACGAAGCACAGAGGAGCCAATGTTCCTCTGTGCTTCAGCTTTATATGAAGTAAATAATTTATTCGTATATATAGTCAGTTGTACCGGAGTAATTATAATAGGAACTGCGGAATTCCGAAAACTCTTTTGATAGCAGGAAAATCCCGAGTACCAGGAACATTTTATCAGCGCCAAAAAGGTCATATACCGATACTTCCCTATCATCTATCTCTACTTTCCTTATCATAAACAATTCACTTTCGGCAAGCTTTTCTTCAAGTTCCATAGTAAGTTCAATTCCACAACGTCTGCAGATGGACGAAGCAGTAAATGTGTCCTTTTTGCTCTTTAACACCTCTGCAAGTACCATTCTAAAATCCGAGTCAGCAAGAAGATTTACAATTTTTGCCGCCGCTTCGTCTTCCAATATACTTCCCCAACCGCCTTCCGGTCTGCGCAGCAGAAGTCCTCCAAACTTTTGGTGATAATAAAGAACATTTTCCTTCTGCACAATAGCAGACCTAAGAACTCCATCATAACCATATTTCATTTCAGCTTTATATCGTTTTAAATAATCGTCAACGTCAATAGCAGGAACTTCTATACCCTGCTCGAGATTATACCGCATTGAATTATAAAACGCAGTTCCAATAGTATTCATAACAGCCTCACAGCATTCTTCAAATACTCCCGGTATTTCGAGCTCACTCCTGCTTTTCTCTCTGCCATACAAAGTATCAATGCTCACGCCAAATATATCTGCCAATATAGGAAGCAGTTGAATATCCGGCAGATTTGTTCCGTTCTCCCACTTGGAAACAGCCTGCGCCGATACTCCTATTTCTGCTGCCAGCGCCTCTTGCGTCATATTCTTTTTCTTACGCAGTGCCGCTATATTTTCGCCTATCGATTTCATAACATTCCCTCTCTTTCTTTATAAACTAAAGGTTTCGTCCCAACTGTCAAAATTAGAGAATGTCGGAAGATATCCCGCACTTTCCTTTGCACAAAGCAGGATTGCATAGGTCAGGAACAGTTTCACTCTGCCAACGGCAAATTCATAAACCCGCACGTATTCATCGTCGACCTCTAAATCCAAGGGATGAAACATTTTGCTCTTCAGTAGTTTCTCCTCAAATGCTAGCCAATTCTCTATACCGCAGTTTCTGCATATCGACTCTGCGGTAAATGAATTCTTTCCGTTTTCTATCAAATATTTCAGTGCGCTACGGCAATCGTTATCCGCAAGAAAAGTCAAAACGTTTATACTGTTCTCATCGTCCAGCAAATCACACCACTCTTTATCCGGTTTCTTTAACAGCAGGCTGCCAAAATCCTCTTTATGATACACGATACCCTTATCACGCAGAATGCGCTTTGAATCAATTCGTTTTGAATTCTTCCAGCTATCCTTTATATGCTTTACATATTCCTCGACACTCATAGAACCGTCACATATAGGGTATCCCGATTCTGCAATAACCTCGGCTATAGCGTCCATACCGCGCTCAAGCGCATTTTCGGGAGTAACGCGCTGTTCATATCTGTTCCTTCCATACATAGTATCTATACTTACGCCAAATGTATCTGCCAATATGGGCATCAAATGAATATCCGGCATGTTCGTATTGTTCTCCCATTTGGACACTGACTGTGCCGATACGCCTATTTCCGCAGCCAGCGCTTCCTGCGTCATGTTATGCTTCTTGCGCAATTCCGCTATAGTTTCGCCAATGGTTTTCACAGCGTCGCCTCCTTCGTTTTTTCTGCTTTAATGATAACTCTTTCAAATAATAATGTCCACATACCGTAAGTTGTTCGCCTATCGCATTCGGAAAGGCTAAAGACCTTCGGTTTATATTGCACCATGGAAATCTTTTTGCTAAAATACAATCTATAACAATAAGAAAAGGAGCGGTCATATGAAACGTTCTGAAATAAATA
>JAFXFT010000199.1 GCA_017513385.1 Oscillospiraceae bacterium
GCAGCCGCACTCGCAGTGCTCATCGTGGTGATGATGGGGCTCATGATCGTGGTCATGGCAGCCACACTCGCAGTGCTCATCGTGGTGATGATGGGGCTCATGATCGTGGTCATGGCAGCCACACTCGCAGTGCTCATCGTGGTGATGATGGTGTTCATGATCGTGATCGTGGCAGCCGCACTCGCAATCGTCTTCATGCTGGCAGCTGAATTCAGGCAGTTCGCCCAGCTGAGCGACAAGTTCGCTGACAAAAGCCATTACACGTTCCTCCACCTCATGGAGATCGATGCCGAAAACGATATTGGCAGTACCAACCTTTACGGTGCAGGGCGGCTGGGGGCGGTCCTCGCTGCCCTTGACCTCTACGGCTGCGCCAACAGTGGATACCATAACCGCCTTATCCTCGCCCCAGGTTACAAAGCCCTTGACGTGGCCGATGAAAACATCGTTCTTATCAGCCCAGCGATTGGTCTCCTCCATTCCGGCTACCATTGCGGCAATAAGCTTATCCGCAGCATCAGCGGCGGTAAGTTCAAGATCAAAATTAGCGGAGACTACACGAGCTTCATCGTGAAGTCTTGCGCTTACATCTACATGTATCATTGTTCAGTACCTCTTATGTTCAAACTCAGCCGAGAATGGGCTTCCATACTGCAGGATCGATGGGTTTGTTGCCTACGGTGAAGTCGATAACTGCGGTGGCGTTGAAGCCGCGGATATCTTCCGCTATCTTCCGGGCTGTTTCCTCGTCAACCAAGTCGACCTTATTTACTATTGCCAGCTCGGCGCATTCGATCTGAGCCTCAAGCAGCTGGGACATATAGTTCTTCAGGCGCTTCCAACGGGAAGCATCTGCCAGTGCCAGGATTCGGACAGGAATATTGAAGCACTGCTCTACGGACTCTCTTATCTGCTTGGGGTAAGCTACGCCGGTAGCCTCCACGATGATCCATGCGGGGTCCATGGTATCACGGATAACGGCAATATCGTTGAGCAGATCACCGCCGGAGGTACAGCATGCGCAGCCGGCGAAGAGGTCCTTAACGGCAAGGCCCTGAGCGCGGAGAATTTTATCGTCTACGCCGACCTCACCGATTTCATTTTCAATTATCATTACCTTCATGCCGTCGCCCGGAACGGTGTCAGCAATGTGCTTTGCAAGCTGCAGCAGTACGCTGGTCTTGCCCGAGCCAAGGAAACCGCTGAGAAGTAAGATGTTCATAAGTGTACGCCTCCAAGTTATGCAGTTTTTCTGCTTATTAGTATTTTACCATATTGCGCAGTCCCGGTCAATTATGCGGAACATACGAAAAGATTGAGTGAACGCATTTCGATATTTAATTTTTCCGTTTATTTCGCTGATGTATATACCGCCGCACGGCCATGTAGCGGTTGAGCACCACATTGAGGGCATTACCCATAATGAGGATATTTCCGCAGATGAACAGCCATATCATCAGTATTATCAGCGAGGCCAGCGACCCGTAAATAAGCGGGTAGCGGCTTGACATGCTTATTGACCACGAGAAAAATACGCTGGCAGCCACCAGGGCAAGGGCTGCAGCCGCGGCGCCTATCACCCGCTGCTCCGCCGGTTTTGTGCGTGGCGCAGAGAGTCGGTACACACCGTAGATAATAACGAACAGCAGGGCAAACAGCAGCACAAAGCGCAGCCACTGCCACACGGCCGCCACCGCGCCCGCGTTCACATAGCGGGCCACGAAGCCGGTAAACCATTCGCCCGTTATTATAAGGATACAGGAAACATATATCGCCAGCAGAAATCCTATGGAAAGGAAAACACTGAAAACACCTTTCCAGAATCCCATATATCGGTGCTCGTCCTGTATATCCGCCATAACCGTAAGTATGGCGCGGAATGCCGCCGAGGAGGCGGTCACAAGAACCACCAGCGCCATTATCAGCATGGCGGGTGAGAAGTTTTCGGAAACATAGGCAAGGTAGTCCACGATGCTTTCATAGGTTGAGGTGGGGATAAAAGCCTTTATATCCCGCAGCAGTTCCATTTCCTCCGCGTTCAGGCTGCCCAGCATAGCTGTGATGCATATGAGCAGCGGAAACAGCGTAAGTACAAGATAATAGGAAAGCTGCGCCGCAGTACGGGAAACCTTCTTTTTGAAGAATATCTCCACCAGTTCACGGACTATACTTACCATAAAGCCTCCATGGGACACAGTTTCGCCGATCAGAGCAGGCGTCTGTTCAGCGGGCCTGCGGACACTTTCTCCTTATCGTCATACTTAAAGTGCATGAGTACGGCAAAGCCTACGCAAAGCAGGGTGATCACATAGCGAATGACCTCGCAGGCTACATAATTTTCGGTACCGCCGCCCTGATACAGGGCTACGGGGAATTCAGCAGCAAGTTTGAATACAACGCCGGCAGCGAGAAGGATAATCTTATTCTTTCCCTCTTCGTGAGCGGCATACCACATTATACGGCAAATTGCAACCACGATGCAGAAAATGCAGATATAATCCACAGCGCTGAGGAAATATACATAAGGCTCGGTTTCGGCAAGGGCAAACAGATCCTGACGCAGGACCTCAACTGCCTCACCCTCAACAGATGCCAGTACCTCATCCAGTCCCTTAGTGTTGACGGTATATGCCTCTGCCATTCTTACGAAGGAGTTGGCGCCGCCTACAAGGAGCATGTCGATGAGGGGATAACCAAAAGCGTAGGAAATGGGAGTGCTTATATCGTCATATCTGCGGTGCAGTAAATACATTGCCACAAATGCGCCGCCCGCTTCCGCCACGGCAACACATACGCTGCGCAGCACGGCGTAAAGTGCAGGATTCTCGGCGGCACTGTCCTGCGGGGCGATATTGCCAAGGAGCAGGCCGGAGATAAGATAACCGAAAACGAAAAATCCCACTATGCCGAGCACGGCTGAGGGAATGTGTATTTTCTTTTTAAAAGTATAGAAAATAAGATAAAATACCGGCAGCAGTATGCACACAACAACTACAGTGAGCATACCGTTTACCAGCGACTGAGAAAACATGAAATCACTGTTTGCCAAAGGGGATCCTCCTAAAGTAAACGGGCGGCAAAAATCGCCGCCCGCCTGATTACTATTATGTCTTACTTGGAGCTGAAGAACTTGGTGATGAAGTCATCGAGATCGGTATCATCTCTGGTGGCTTTCTCCTCTGCGGCCTTAGGCTCTTCTGCCTTCTCCGCAGCCTTCTTGACAGGCTCCTTCTTCTCTCCGGGGCGAACACCCTCGTCATAACCGGTAGCGATAACGATAACGCGGATCTCGTCGTCCATAGTATCGTCAAAAGAGGCACCGAATATGATATTTGCGTCGGGATGAGCAGCTTCCTGAACAAGACCTGCTGCGATCTCAACTTCGTCAAGACCCATATCCATAGAGCCGATGATGCTTACGAGAACGCCTCTTGCGCCATCAATGGAGGTCTCCATGAGGGGGCTGGAAACGGCGGCTCTTGCAGCCTCTTCAGCCTTGCTCTTGCCGGATGCACGGCCTACGCCCATATGGGCATAACCGGCGTTCTTCATGATGGTGCTGACGTCGGCGAAGTCAAGGTTGATGAAACCGGTGTTCTTAATAAGGTCGGAGATGCTGGTAACTGCCTGATGCAGAACCTCATCGGCGATCTCGAATGCGTTGAACATGGTGATCTTCTGATCGGTGGCATACTTCAGTCTGTCGTTGGGGATAACGAGCAGGGAGTCAACTCTGCCGAGCAGCTCCTTGATGCCTTCCTCAGCCTGAACCATGCGGCGCTTACCCTCAAAGCTGAAGGGCTTGGTTACAACGCCAACGGTGAGGATGCCGGACTCCTTGGCGATATCGGCAACTACAGGAGCAGCGCCGGTGCCGGTGCCGCCGCCCATACCGGCGGTAATGAACACCATGTCAGTATCCTCAAAGGCTTTTACGATATTGTTTCTGTTTTCCTCAGCGGACTTCTTGCCCACCTCGGGATCGGAACCGGCGCCCTGACCATGGGTCAGCTTCTCGCCGATCTGCAGCTTCTGGTCTGCCTTGGAAACGGCAAGCACCTGCTTATCCGTATTGATTGCGATAAACTCAACACCCTGAGTGTTGGAATCGACCATTCTGTTTACAACGTTATTACCTGCGCCGCCTACGCCGACAACCTTGATATTGACGACATTGTCGGGACCTGTTTCAAAAGAAAAAGGCATACTTGCACCCTCCTGTACTTTCTCGGGCGTGAAAGCGCACTTTCCCACCCGGTTTATCTTAACGGTATGACCGCATCAGTTCTTATGCAGATACGTCTGCCATTATATTTTCATTAATTGTAACCTTTTTTTTAAATGCGGTCAATAGAAAAACAGATGTTTTTTCGAAAAAAATAAGGGTGAGTTTATACCTTTTTCCGGTTTTTAATGATAATGATTACTTATTGAATATCTTCATGAGCTCTTCCCAATCCATCTCTTCGACTTTGGGAGCAGCTTCGGAGGCTTCAGCAGCTTCTGCCTCAGGTGCGGGAGCTTCAGCGGCCTTCTTTTCCTCTTCGGTCTCGTAATCGGTAGCGATTACGATAACGCGCATTGCATCGATAAGATTCTGATCGAAGTCTACACCGAAGATGATGTTTGCGTCGGGGTGCGCTGCGCCCTGAACCTTGCCGACTATCTTCTCAACATCTTCCATACTGATATCAACAGAACCGGTTACGTTAATGATAACACGGCGTGCACCGTCAACGGTGGTGCCCATGAGCTTGCTGTAGATAGCATCTCTTGCTGCCTCTTCCACCTTGTTCTTGCCGCTGGCCTCGCCTACACCCAGGTGGGCAACGCCGGAACGGCGCATAATGGTCTTAAGGTCAGCAAAGTCAAGGTTGATGAAGCCGGTATTGCGGAGCAGATCTGCAATGCCGGTAACAGCCTGATTGAGCACGCTGTCGGCAATCTCAAATGCGTTTGCGAAGGTGATCTTCTGGTCGGTAAACTCCTTGAGCTTCTCATTGGGGATTACGAAGAGAGTGTCTACCTTATCCAGCAGTTCCTTGATACCCTCCTGTGCGCGGCGCATCTTGGCAGCGCCCTCAAACTTGAAGGGAGTGGTTACAACGCCGATGGTGAGCGCGCCGGACTCGCGGGCAATTTCGGAAACCACGGGAGCAGCGCCGGTGCCGGTGCCGCCGCCCATACCGGCGGTTACGAACACTGCGTCAGCGTCATCGAAAATCTTGGCGATATTGTTTCTGTCCTCCTCGGCAGCCATCTTGCCCACGCGAGGATCAGAGCCTGCGCCCTGTCCGTTGGTCAGCTTTTCGCCGATCTGCAGCTTCAGGTCTGCGCCGGAGGCCATAAGAGTAGGCTTATCTGTATTGATATTGACAAATTCTATTTCTTCTACGCCGGAAGCCACCATACGGCTCACTACGTTGTTACCGCCGCCGCCAACGCCGACGACCTTGATTTTTACTACGTTAGAAAGGC
>JAFXFT010000200.1 GCA_017513385.1 Oscillospiraceae bacterium
CACCCTCAAGGATGAAAAAGCGTTTGTCGCCAAGCCTGAGGACTGCATCAAGTGCAAGATGTGCGAGTATCGCTGTCCTGAAATGGCTATAACTGTAGAGGAGGAAGCTTGACATGGCAAAAAATAAAGCTGTTCTTCTTCAGGGCAACGAAGCTTGTGTAATGGGCGCCATCAGAGCCGGAATGCGCTTCTACGGCGGATATCCCATCACGCCTTCTTCGGAAGTTGCCGAGCAGTCCTCTATTCTGCTTCCCAAGGTAGGCGGCAAGTTCATCCAGATGGAAGATGAGATCGCATCCATTGCGTCGGTTATCGGCGCATCCCTTACCGGAACGAAGGCAATGACCGCTTCTTCCGGCCCCGGAATCTCCCTCAAGCAGGAGCTTGTAGGCTACGCCTCCATGGCTGAGATCCCGCTGGTAATCGTATACATAATGAGAATGGGTCCGTCCACCGGTCTTCCCACCTCTCCCGCCGCAGGTGATATCATGCAGGCTAAGTGGGGTACCCACGGTGACCATTCAATCATCGCTGTTTGTCCGTCCTCCGTTAAGGAAATGTACGAGCTTACCATCAAGGCGTTCAACTTCGCTGAGAAGTACCGCACGCCTGTATACCTTATCACTGACGAAGTTATCGCCCATATGCGCGAGGGCGTAGAGCTCGAGGATGATTACGAGGTCATCGACCGTGTTCGTCCCTCTGAAGCTCCCTCTGCTGACTATCTGCCCTACAGGTGCGAGGAAGGCTGCGACGTTCCTCCCATGGCAGCATACGGCGATGGCTACAAGTTCCACGTAACGGGTCTTTCCCACGGCGAGTCCGGTTTCCCGACCAACTCTCCCGAGGTAAATGACAAGCTCGTTCGCCGCATCGTCAACAAGGTTGAGGCTCACGCAGACGAGATCTGCATCAACGAGACTCACTTTATGGAAGATGCCGAGCAGGTATTCGTAGCATACGGATCCTGTGCCCGCACTGCTCACTACGTTGTAAAGCAGCTTCGTGCCGAGGGCGTAAAGGCAGGCCTCTTTGTACCCAAGGTACTCTGGCCCTTCCCTGCTAACGCTCTCAAGGCCGCTGTAAGCGACAAGGTAAAGAACGTTATCGTTCCCGAGATGAATATGGGTCAGTACGTTCTCGAGGTAGAGCGTGTTCTCGGCGGCAAATGCCCCGTAACAGGTATCTCCAAGGTATCGGGCGAGCTTTTCAAGACCGACGAGCTCTATGAAAAGGTTATGGAGGTGATCGGTAAATGAGCAGCTCCGTAAATTATCTGCGTGCTAACAAGATGCCCCACATCTGGTGCCCCGGCTGCGGCAACGGCATCGTAATGAGCAACATTATCCGAGCAATCAACGACTCCGGTATCGATCGTGAAAAGACCGTTATCGTATCCGGCATCGGATGCTCCTCGAGAGCACCCGGCTATATGGACTTTGACACCCTTCACACCGCTCACGGACGTGCCATTCCATTTGCCACAGGCATCAAGATGGCAAATCCCGAGCTTAACGTCATTGTCATCACCGGCGACGGCGACTCGTCTGCCATCGGCGGCAACCATCTCATTCACGGATGCCGCAGAAACATCGACATCACCGTTGTCATCGTCAACAACAACATCTACGGCATGACCTCCGGTCAGTATTCGCCGCTTACCCCCACAGGTGCGTGGGCTACCACCGCCCAGTACGGCAACATTGACCGTCCCTTTGATATTCCGAGAGTTGTCGCTGCATGCGGTGCCACCTACGTAGCAAGAGCTTCTGTATTCCATGTACCGCAGCTCAAGAACTACATTCAGGCAGGCCTTGCAAACAAGGGCTTCTCCATCATCGAAGCTATCTCCATCTGCCCGACCTACTTCGGCAGAAAGAACGGCATGGGTGATGCGCCCGAGATGCTGAAGTGGCTCAAGGACAACTGCAAGATGCTCAAGCCCGGTGACGCAGGAAACTACCTTGCAGGTACCGCCGAGTATGATGTGCCGTACGTTCTTGGCGAATTTGTAAAGACCACCGCACCGGAATATACCGAGAGCTATATGAAGGTCATTGAAAAAGCGGGAGGTGCGAAGTAATGGGCGTAAGAATTGAATTTCGACTCAGCGGTTCGGGCGGTCAGGGCGTAATTTCCGCCGGCATCATCCTCGCTGACGCCGCCATTCACGACGGAAAGTTCGCAATCCAGTCTCAGAGCTACGGCCCCGAGGCAAGAGGCGGCTCCTCCAAGGCTGAGGTAGTTATCTCCAACGAGCAGATCGACTACCCCAAGGCAACTACCCCAAACTACGTTCTCTGCCTTACCAACGATGCTTTCAGACTTTACGGTGCGACCGCTGATGAAAAAACTACTGTTTTTGCTGACAGCAGTGTAAACATTGAGAGCTGTGAGCATCCTGTTATTCAGGTCGCCATCATGGATACCGCAGCTCAGATCAATCCTCAGGGCGCTAACATTGTCGCTGTCGGTTTCCTTGCGGGCTATACACGTGTTGTTACCCGTGAGGCAGTAGTGGAATCCGTCAAGGAGAAGTTCCCGAAGTTTGTTGAGAAGAACATGAAGTGCGTTGAGGCAGGATTTGCACTTGCCGACAAGCTCCTGTGATTTTCAATACGTTACATATAATAGTATCCATTGTTTTTCGAGGGCGGTGAATTCCTCACTGTCTGAGAAGACTGCGATAAATTGAAGCAAAGAAAGGAAACGAACCATGAAGCCTAACAGAGTAGACCATATCGGTATTGCTGTAAACAACCTCGATGATGCTATCAAGTTTTATGAAGCACTCGGTCTTAAGTGCACCAATATCGAAGTAGTTGAAGAGCAGAAGGTAAAGGTTGCATTCTTCCCCTGCGGCGATGCTGACCTCGAACTTCTCGAAAGCACCACCCCTGATGGCCCCGTAGCAAAGTACATTGCTGGAAACGGCGGCAAGGGCGGAATTCAGCACATCGCGCTGAATGTCACCGACATCAAGGAAGCCATCGCGTACATGAAGGACAAGGGCCTGCGTATGATCGATGAGGAGCCCCGCTACGGCGCAGGCAACTCTTCCATCGCATTCGTCCATCCCAAGAGCACCGGCGGCGTTCTGATCGAGCTGGCACAGCGCCTGTAATAAAGAGGGAGGACATTAGAAAACATGGACAAGAGAATTGAAGACCTGCTTGAACGCAGAAAAGTGATTCTCGCGGCAGGCGGCGAAAAGAAGATCGCCAAGCGCCATGAGCAGGGCAAAATGACTGCTCGCGAGAGAATCCTTGCGCTCCTCGATCCCCAGAGCTTTGTCGAACTCGATGCATTTGTTGAGCATCGCTGCACCAACTTCGACATGGCAACCACCAAGGCCCCCGGCGAAGGCGTTGTTACCGGTTACGGTACCATCGACGGCCGTCTGGTCTACGTATTTGC
>JAFXFT010000201.1 GCA_017513385.1 Oscillospiraceae bacterium
CATCAGCTCATTGACGTAGATGCGGTAGCCCTGAGGCGAGGGGATTCGGCCTGCGGAGGTGTGGGGCTGCTCGAGATAACCCATGCTGGTCAGGTCTGCCAGCTCGTTGCGGATGGTGGCAGAGGAAACTCCCAGCCCTGCCTGCTCGGCAATTGCCTTGGAGCCGACGGGCTCGGCGGTCTCGATGTAGCTTTCCACGACGGCCTTAAGTATTTTCTTTTTTCTTTCGCTAAGTTCCATAAATGTACCGTCTTTCAGGTTTTAGCACTCTACAACCCCGAGTGCTAAACATAATGTACCATTACCATTAGAATATGTCAATAGAAAAAATAAAAATAATTTGTGAACGAAAATAGGGGTACATTCATGCTGCTGCGCAGGAGAATGCGGCGATATGATAATAGTTACCCGACATATTCAAGTGAAATGTTAATAAATAGTTAACAAGAAGGAGCGATGTATATAATAGGACGCTGTGTATTGTAATTGCACACAAAAAGAAAGCTGAATTTTTTAGCAATATGCTCTTGAAATGTGTAAAAGATTGTGCTATATTTTAAATATAAAAGAACTAATTGTTAAATAATAGTTAACCAAATTGCTTCCCAACTGTGCGGGGACACTCCTTCCCCGTATGGTACTGCCTTTTAAATTCATTTTCTACACATGCCGGCAAACGCGGCGGGGTTTCCCCGCCGCGTTTGCTATTTTACGCGTTTGATAATTCGCAAGGAATAATAGTATCGTCATTCAGAGGGCGAAGCCCGAAGAATCCTTCCCACGCGTCATGCAGAGCGAAGCGAAGCATCCCCCGAATGGTTCTGCCGCTGTCGTAATTGCGTTCCCCTCAACCGTGGGATTCCTCGCTTCGCTCTGCATGACGCAAACCGCGTGTTGACAACGTAAACAGCTTGTGATATGATGTGTTTACAAAGTAAACAGCAAAGGAGATGAATAAATGGAACGGAACATAAACCTCACTCCTACTGAATGGCACCTTATGGAGTGCCTGTGGGAGAAGTCGCCACGCAGCGGCAGGGAGGCGGTGGAGTATATGGAGAAACGGTGTGGGCTGGTCGCGGTCTACCACCCTTACCATGCTGCGCCGCATGACAGAAAAGGGTTATATACGCTGCTGCGACGAGGACGCAATGAAGTCTTATTCACCTCTGCTGAACCGCGAGGACGCGGTTCTCTGCGAAACGCGGGGCTTCCTTGACCGCGTGTATAAGGGCAGCGTCAGCACCATGGTAAGCGCCTTGACTGACCGCCACGCCCTCAGCAAAAGTGAGATAGATGAGCTTTACGCCATCTTGAAGGCAGCGGAGGAGGCGAGCGACAATGATTGAATGGATCCTTAGCTCCTGTGTGCTTATCTTAGTTATCGTACTGCTGCGCCGTCTGTTTATGGGGCGCATCAGATCCCGCCTGCGCTACGCCCTGTGGCTGCCTGTGCTGCTGCGGCTGCTTATCCCGTTCAGCCCTGTGCCGAGCAATATAAGCGTGGCGGGGGCGATACCCGAGCCTGTGACGGCGCGGGTAGAGGTGGCAGTGAGCGAGCCGCTGGGCTATGTGGGCTACGAGCTGCCCGACCTTTCTGTAGAAGAACCCGACCCGACACTATCGGAGGAAGAACAGCAGATTCAGGCGGAAATTAATCTTGAAAAGTGGGAAACCGCAGTCGAACGAGCCAAAGCGGAAACAGGGCGCGCTGTAACCATTGAAAATATTCTCCTTGCGGCATGGATAGCGGGTGCGCTGACCGTAGGCCTGTGTCTTATCGTGTCAAACCTGCGCTTCGGAGCAAGGCTGCGCCGTTCGCGGGCGCTGATTGAAACGGACTCGGTGCGCAGGGTGTACGTTACCAAAATCATTGAAACGCCCTGCCTGTTCGGACTTTTCAAACCCGCCGTGTACGTAACACCCGAGGTAGCGGAAAACGAAACCGCGCTGCGGCATGTGTTAGCCCATGAATGCACTCACGCCCGCCACGGCGACCACCTTTGGGCTATCCTGCGGGGAATATGTCTCGCGGTGCATTGGTATAATCCGCTGGTGTGGCTGGCTGCGGTTCTTGCGCGTCAGGACGCGGAGCTTGCCTGCGATGAGGGCGCTATACTCAGCCTCGGCGAAGCCGAGCGCGTCGGTTACGGCAGTACCCTCATCGCCCTTGCCACGGGGCATGGCGGTCTGCTCCTTACCGCCACAACCATGAGCGGCGGCAAGCGCAGCCTTAAAGAGCGCGTTGCGCTTATTGCAAAGAAACCGAAAAACGCCGCGATTGCCGTGGCGCTGGTGCTGATAGTCGCCGCAGCGGCGGTAGCGTGTACCTTTACGGGCAGCGAAGAGACCGTGGATATAAAGGTGCAGCTGCGGGCGGTTGAGTGGCCATCGGTGCTGCCTGCCACCTACAGCGAGGGTACGGAGGAAATATACAGGCAGATATATGACTGCTTTGATATGTATAACGAAGCCCGCCCCGAGGACAACGTAGGTGTCAGCGGAATGGGCGTGGCAGGTGACTATATCGAGGTGGACTGCTACGGCTCGGATGTGGCGGAGTTTGAAAAACTGGCGGATTTCCCCAAGTATATCAAGCTCAACTACGACCCCGATGCCCTCGACCAGTCCGAAAACGAGCCCATTCCCCGCCAGCCCGAGAGCAGCGTAAGCTATAATAACGGGCTGACCATCACCATGAACCGCAGTGTATATCCCCTCTATCCCAAGTCCATCGGCTTCACATGGTCGGCGGGAGAGCGGGATGTAAGCTACGGCGAAGCGTGGCGGCTGGATAAATACGTAGACGGTGAATGGCGCATCGTTCCTAAAAATGGCAATTTTTTCAGCATAGGCTATACTTTGCAGGCAGGGAAAACCGAGCGCCGCAGTTATACTCCGCCCCGTCTGGGCGAGGGTCTGTATAAGCTGACCGTGGAGGATTATTCCGTTGAGTTTGCGGTGTCCGCCGATGAAGAGCCTGAGATTTACCCCGAAACAGCATACGTATATGAGCCACAGTTCAACCACACAGCCAACGAGCAGAAAATTCGAAGGCTTATCGGCAACAATGCAGGCGCGGACGGTTATTTCAGAATGACTGATTATTACATTCGCCTTTCCAATTTCAGCAATAACGGCAGTCGTATAGAGATGGCAGTGCCTTATGATGCCAAGCCCGATACCACCATGAGCTATCAGCTGATGGACGTAAGCAAGGACGATTACGGCTCGACGGATCTGAGCTTCATGCCCATGAAAGAGGCTGCCCAAAAGGCTGTGGCTGATATTGAAGCCCTTGGAATTTCGGGCTTTGAGCTTATGAGCAGCTACAGTATAGATAAGGAAACCCTTGGTCGTCACGCTGCCGCCCGACTTGAAGCGGAGCGAGCGATGTCGGGGATGTCAGGTATGAGCGAGGAAGAATTGCAGAAAATATATCCTTTCCTCTATGAACCCGTAACTGATGAGGACGAGTGCTATTTCTTTGTTTTCCAATTGATGCTGGACGATATTCCCGTAATGACCTGCCCCAGCACCCAGACAGAGCTGGACATCTTCGGCGCGGAGCTGTACTGCCTGTATAACAAAACGGGGATCATCGACCTGCAATCGAAATGGATACCCAGCGAAGTGCAGCGGTCGGGCGAAGCGCAGCCTATTATTCCCGAAGACGAGGCCTACGCTATAATCATGCAATACCTGCCGGAAAAAGCGGCGGCGACATGGAATAAGGAACTTACTTTGTGCTATACCTACCGCGATAAAAAGAATCCTCAGCTGCGTCCTACTTGGGTGCTGAAGCGCTGGGGCGAATTTGAGCGCATGGGTGTGCTCACCACCAATGTGGAAATGGTCACCCTGTATGATTATTACGCAATCGACGCAATCACCGGCGAGCCCCTTATCCGCGAAATGAAGCTGAAGGCTTTGGCTGATGCCGCAGGATTGAATGAAGATGCGTCCATCGGAGATTTAAAGTGGGGCATGACGCGGGATGAGGTTATCACTGCTGCGCAGAAGCTGGCTGCCAAGCTGGGCTTTGATGTGGTAAAGAGCGGCGACCGATTCGTTACGCTGAAGGGCTACCCCTTGTTCGACACAAAGGTGGATATCACACTGGATACCGCCGAGTATTCACCCGACAGCTATCCTGCCCTTGACTCAACTACCGAGCGGCTGCTGACCCACGCGGAGATATGGATAGAGTCTGCCGACAGAGCCTACATCGTTTCCCAAATATCCGCGGTTCTCGGCGAGCAGGAAACAAAGCGCCTTGTGTTTTATGACCACGCAGGTGATATTGGGTACGGGTTCAGCAGCGAGATAGATGACGAGCGGGACTATTATTGGCATGGCAGTCAAAATGTCATAGAAAGCCTCGGTCTTGAAGCCCTTAAAGCCCTTTATCCAGATAAAAGTGAAAAGGATATAATCAAAGCATTTTACAATACCTATGAATATATGGTCTTTGTCCGCGGCAGCGATTATATGCAGAATCTGGACGAAGATGCGCTGGTCGTGACCATAGAAGCCGGCGGCAAGGTAATAGCGGATATTTTGAGTGAATAAAGGAGTGATACCATGTCAAGAGGCTTGGATCCTAATTTTATAAAAGCCCAGCAGGAATTTTTCCGCAATAAGAATCTTGAACGGGCAAAGGAAACTGCGCCCGACGGTAAGCGCGACAGGAAAATCCTTATTGGTGCCGCCATTGGCTTCATTGTACTGGCTGTACTGCTGGTAGTATTCGTCTTTATGGGCGGCGGTTCAGGTATATGATAATAAGGGGAGTTGCCATTTAGGCAACTCCCCTTAGTTTGTCAAAAAAGTTCGTTTGATGCTCGTGTTACAGCAAAATGTCTGGG
>JAFXFT010000202.1 GCA_017513385.1 Oscillospiraceae bacterium
AGTGCCGCAAATATAGTGATACTGCCATTTTTGCCGCTTACGCGGACCCTCATCAGTCAACTTCGTTGACAGCTTCTCCTCAAGGGAGAAGCCTTTCTCTTTCTTTACCTTTTTACGTCTATTTGACTTCTTTGACAGTCTGACCCCCCGTCCGTATGGACGGGGGTATCGAAATCTTATCTTCTAATATTTCCAAATAAGCCTCGGACTATCTGCTTGCCAAGCTCTCTGCCGATGGTGGTGACGGTGGTATTGACGGCCTTTTCCAGAGGGGTCTGTCTGCTGCGGCTGCTTGTTTTGCGGGTGGTGGTGGATTTACGGGTGGTGGACTTTTTCGCAGCGGCTTTTTCCTTCTCCTTGGCTGCTTTGCGGGCTTCCTCGGCGGCTTCCGCCTCTTCCTCCTGACGCATCTCGGCAATTTCCTCGTAGGCGGAATATCGGTCCTCGACGCGGTTATACTTTTCAGCCAGCGGGCTGCCGTTTATCACGGTCTGCAGCACGGTCTCGCTCACCGCGCTCATGGAGCTGTGGGGCGGCAGGATATTGGCGCGCTCAACAATGGTGGGTACACCCTTCTCGTCCAGCACGGAAACCAATGCCTCGCCTGTTCCAAGAGCCTGCAGAACCTCCTCCGTATCAAAGGCAGGGTTCACGCGGAAGGACTGAGCCGCCGCACGTAGATCCTTCTGATCCTTGGGGGTGTATGCGCGCAGGGCATGCTGCACGCGGTTGCCTATCTGCCCCAGCACGCTGTCGGGAATATCGGCAGGATTCTGGGAAATGAACCACACGCTTACGCCCTTGGAGCGGATAAGGCGAACTACCTGCTCCACCTTTTCAAGCAGAGCCTTGGGCGCGTCCTTGAAGAGCAGGTGGGCTTCATCGAAGAAGAACACCAGCTTGGGCTTCTCCAAATCGCCCGCCTCGGGCAGCAGTTCATAGAGCTCGGAGAGCATCCACAGCAGGAAGGTGCTGTACAGCAGCGGATGCTGGAACAGCTCCTGACATTCAAGGATATTCATAATACCCTTGCCCTCTGCGTCCCAATCTATCCAATCGGCAATATCCAGCGCGGGCTCGCCGAAGAATATATCGCCGCCCTCGTCCTCCAGCGTCAGCAGTGCGCGCTGAATAGCGCCAACGGACTGGGGCGCAATATTGCCGTAAACCAGCTTATATTCCGCGGCGTTGTCGCCAACGTACTGGATCATGCTGCGCAGATCCTTCAAATCAAGGAGCAGCAGACCTTTTTCGTCGGCAATGCGGAAGACTATGCGAAGTATGCCGCTTTGGGTGTCATTAAGCCCCAGCAGACGGCTGAGCAGTTCGGGGCCCATTTCCGAAATGGTGGTTCTCACGGGGTGACCCATCTTGCCGTAGACATCGAAAAAGCGGGCGGGATATGAGTAATACTGAAAATCCCCCAGTCCCATGGTATCGATACTGCGGCGGATATGCTTATTCTCCGCGCCTGGCAGGCACATGCCGCTCAGGTCGCCCTTTATATCCGCCACAAACACCGGCACGCCCATATCGCTGAAGGACTCGGCAATCACCTTCAATGTGACGGTTTTACCCGTACCGGTAGCGCCGGCGATAAGTCCATGACGGTTTGCCATGGCAGGCTCAAGGTAAACTTTATTCTCACCCGTTGCCAGCCAGATTTTGTGAATATCCTGCATATACATAAGGGAAACCTCCCGATAATAGTTGTTTTTATGATTATACAATATTTCTCCGGTAGTTTCAACAAAAGAGCCCGCTGTTTTTACAGCGGGCTCCTGCTTATTTGATTACTTTTCCTTCTTCTTGATCTTGTTGAGCTTAGCGTTGAGGTCGAGAAGCTCTTCCTTGGTGAACTTAATGTCCATCATGCCGCCCATGAGGGTGAACAGACGCAGAACGGTGAAGCCGCCCATCATGCTCATCATCTCGGGGCCAACCTCGAAGCCGGCTGCCTTGAGGGTGCCGCCCTCGCCGCCCTTGTTGCCGCCCATGAGCTTGCCTACAAGACCCATGAAAATCAGCTTGCCGCGGGTGGTGGCGATAACGTCGCTCATCTTGTCATTAAGGGAGAGATAGCCCTCGGGAGCTTCGATGTCGAACCAGTTGAGGATAGCGCCCTTCTCCTTCAGGCGGTACTCTTCGTTGAATACCTCTACCTTGTTGATAACGCTCTCGTCGCGGCAGTCGCCTGCAACTGCAACCAGCTGAGTCTTGCCGGAGTTGGGAACGTCGAAATAGAAGAAGTGGTCGGGGGCTGCCTTCTTGCCAAGGCTTACACCGTTGGCGAACAGCTCTACCTCGGGCTGGTTGGAGTATACGGTTACCTTGGTGACGTCCTCTACGCGGTCAATATAGCGCTTGCCGCAGAGGTGTACAAAGGGATCGTCGGAGAGCCATGCCTTGTAGGCATAGAAGGAGTCCTTCTTATACTTACGGTCGAAGGTAACCAGACCCTTGTGGTTCTGGCCGTTCTCGCCGCCCTCGTTACGGGCATCGGCGCCGAAGTCGAACATATTCCAAACGTGGGTTGCCCACATGTACTTGCGAGTGAAAAGCTGCTTGATGAGCTCTTCAT
>JAFXFT010000203.1 GCA_017513385.1 Oscillospiraceae bacterium
ATTCAGGATCCCGAGGTTGACAAGACTCCCAAGGACGTCAAGGGCGCTCTCAAGCTTGACCACGTAACCCTCGCCTACGGCAACACCAAGGTTCTCGACGATATCTGCATGGACATCAAGCCCGGTCAGGTCATCGGTGTAATGGGTGCTACCGGTTCCGGTAAGACCTCCCTCGTAAATGTTATCGGCCGCTTTGTCGATGTCACCGACGGTCAGGTTCTTATTGACGGTGTTGATGTCCGCGACTGGAAGCTGCAGGCTCTGCGCGCCAGCATCGGTCTTACCATGCAGGACGTATTCCTCTTCTCCGATACCGTCGAAAGCAACATCGCATACGGTGTGCCCGATACCAGCGACGAGAATATCTTCTCCTCCGCCACCATCGCCGATGCTCACAGCTTCGTAAGCAAGATGCCCGACGGCTATGACACCATCGTCGGCGAGCGCGGCACCGGTCTTTCCGGCGGTCAGAAGCAGCGTATCTCTCTTGCCCGCGCGCTGGCTAAGCACGCTCCCCTGCTTATCCTCGACGACACCACTTCCGCCGTCGATATGGAAACCGAGCAGTACATTCAGGAGCAGCTTGCTGCCATGCCCGACAAGAGCACTACCATCATCATCGCTCAGCGTGTTTCCTCCGTCAAGCAGGCTGACTACATCTACATACTTGAAAAGGGCCGCGTAATCGAGGAAGGTACTCACGGCGACCTGATGAAGCTCAAGGGTTATTATTACAATACCTGCGTCATGCAGCACGGCCTTGAAGATTTGGAAGGAGGTGAGCTGTAATGGCAAGAAATAAGTATAACATCGACGAAGAGCTGGATGCGCCTTTTAACTGGCAACAGTTCAAGCGTGCACTGGTATATGTCAAGAACTATCGCAAGCAGATCGCTTTGATGTTCACCCTCTCCATCGTTTCCAGCCTGCTGGCTCTCCTCTCCCCCCGCATTCAGGCTTACATCATCGATACCCTTATTCCCAGCGGTGTAAGCAATGCCAGCAAGGCTATCCTTTCCATTATCGTACTGGGTGTTGGCTATTTCCTTGTACATATAGCCACCATCTTCATAAACCGTCAGAGATCCCTTATAAGCGTACGTACCAGCCAGTCCATGACCACGGATATGCGTACTGACGTTTATACCCACCTGCAGAAGCTGGGCTTTGACTATTACGACAGCCGTCCTCACGGCAAGATCCTCACCAGAGTTATCAACTACGTAAACAACGTTTCCGACTTCCTCACCAACGGTCTTATCAATGCTATCCTGCAGATGATAAACTTGGTAATCATTTTCTTCTTTATGATCACCATGAGCCCGAAGATGACCCTCGTAGTTCTGGCAGGTCTGCCCATCTTCATCATTTACGTAGCGCTCACCAAGCCCATGCAGCGCCGCTTCCGTCAGAAGGCAGCCAACAAGCAGTCTAACGTTACCGCTTACCTCTCCGAGAACATCAACGGCGCCAAGGTCACTCAGGCCTTCGCCCGCGAAGAGATGAACAGCGGCATCTTCGATGGTCTGCTCAAGGAAAACCGTTTCTACAAGCTGCGTGCAGCCTACGTTGCCCACGGTATGTACCCCATCGCAGCAATGCTTATGCGTCTTATAAAGTGCACTATCTACGTAGCCGCTGTTTACTGGTTCCGTGATGACTTTATCAAGCTGGGCGTTGTCCAGATCGGTATGATCACCGCTATGGTCAGCTACTCCAACCAGTTCTGGAGCCCCATCATGCAGCTGGGTAACATCTATAACCAGCTTATGGACGCAATGAGCTATCTGGAGCGTATCTTCCAGGTTCTTGACGAGCCCGTAAGCGTCGAAGACAACGACGGTGCCAAGGAGCTGCCTCCCATTGAAGGCCGTGTCCAGTTTGACAATGTTCTCTTCGAGTACGAGAAGGGCATTCCCGTTATCAAGCATGTAAACTTCGACGTTAAGCCCGGCGAGTCCATCGCACTTGTAGGTCCCACGGGTGCAGGTAAGTCTACCATAGTCAACCTGCTCTCTCGTTTCTACAACGTCACCGAAGGTGCTGTTCTTATTGACGGTCACGATCTGCAGAAGGTCACCCTCAATTCTCTGCGCCGCCAGATGGGCGTTATGCAGCAGGACACCTTCATCTTCTCCGGCACCATTATGGATAACATCCGCTATGGTCGCCTGAATGCTACCGACGAAGAGTGTATCGCAGCCGCCAAGGCTGTCCACGCCGACGACTTTATCCGCGAGATGGAGGACGGTTATCAGACCGAGACCAAGGAGCGCGGCGAAGGTCTTTCCGCAGGTCAGAAACAGCTTATCTCCTTTGCAAGAACCTTGCTGAGCGATCCCCGTATCCTTATCCTCGATGAGGCCACCTCCTGCGTCGATACCAACACCGAGCGCCTTGTTCAGGAAGGTATCTCCGCTCTGCTGGAAGGACGTACCTCCTTCATCGTAGCTCACCGTCTGAGTACCATCCGCAACTGCGACCGCATTTTCTACATCAATGCAGGTATAATCGCAGAAGAAGGCAACCATGACGCACTGATCGAAAAGAAGGGACTTTACTACGACCTCTACACCAGTCAGATCAAGGAACTCATGGCTCAGGAGTAATCCAAAACTACAAACAGGCAGTTCTTTTACAAAGAGCTGCCTGTTTTTTTCGTCCCGATGTTGACAAGTCAACGTTTGTGTGTTACAGTACGTTTGTTGATAAGTCAACTTCTTGTTTTGAAAGGAGTCCCTTCCTATGTTAAGCCGCTTTCAGCAGTTTTCCTTTGTTATATCCGAAATCAATCGCCACATACAGAAAATAGAACGCGATGAAATGATAAAATACGGCTGCAAGGGCGCTTTTGCCCAGTATCTTGTTGCACTGCTCAGTCACCCCGAGGGACTCACCGCTGCCCGCCTCTGCGAGCTTTGTGACAAGGATAAGGCCGCTGTTTCCCGTATAGTTTCCGAAATGCAGGAAAAGGGTCTCGTAATCCGAAGCAGAGAAAACGCCCGCACTTACAATGCACTTATTCAGCTCACCAACGAGGGTCGAAAGGCTGCGGAACATGTATGTCTCAAGGCCCGCGCCGCTGTAAAGGCCGTCGGCAGCGTGATGAGTGACGAAGAAAGGCGCGTGCTCTATTCCCTGCTGGACACCATTGCCGGCGAACTGCAGAAGCTCAGTGACGAAGGCATACCCGACGAAAATTAAGGAGCAAACCATGAGTATAAGATTCATTATCGATTCCACAGTAGACGTAAATCCCGCTCTTCTGCACCGTTTCACGGTGATACCTCTCACCATCTGCTTCGGTCGCGAGGAATTCATTGACGGAATTACAATCACAAACCACGAGTTTTACGAAAAGCTCATTGAGACCGATGCCTTGCCCAGTACAAGTCAGGCGACTCCCGCTGCATTTGAAAAGGTATTTGACGAAGTGGAAGCCGCAGGCGACTCCGCCGTGGTCATTACTCTTTCCCACAAGCTTTCAGGCACCTTCCAAAGTGCGGTGATTGCAGCTGAAGGCCGCGATAACATACATCTTGTTGACAGCGGCAGCGTAGCCATCGGCGCAGGCATCCTTGCCGAAATGGCGCTGCGTCTTGCCGACGAGGGTATGGACGCGGCCGCAATAGCTCAGTGTCTTATAGAGGAGCGCGGCAACATTCGCGTTATTGCGCTGCTGGACACTCTTGAATACCTCAAACGCGGCGGACGCATTTCACGCACGGTGGCTTTCGCGGGCAGTATGCTGTCCATCAAGCCTGTTGCCAGCATAGTAGACGGTGAAATCATTCTTTTGGGTAAAGCCCGCGGTTCAAAGCAAGGCAACAACCTGCTAATCACCGAAATCGAAAAATCCGGCGGCGTAGATTTTTCCCGCCCGATTCTCCTTGGCTACACCGGTCTCAGCGACATTATGCTGCGCAAATACATAACCGACAGCGCCGCTCTTTGGCAGGACGCAGCCGATGAACTTGCCGTTGCCGCCATCGGCAGTGTTGTAGGTACCCACGCAGGTCCAGGTGCCATTGCCGCGGCATTCTTCCATAAATAACTTTTCTTCTTTTCTCCTTTCTTTCTATAAACTCCATTGCAAAACGCTCCTTTCTGTTACTTCGCAGAAGGGGGCGTTTTCCTGACTCCCGGGATATTTATTTTCACTTGCGTTATTTCTCTGCGGCAGTTATACTATTCCTGCAAGATATTTAAATACATTTATGCGGCTTTGCCGTATGGAGGATAATATGGATCTGAACACCCTTAAACTTAAAATGGACCAGGCCAACTACATTTACGACGACACTATGGCTACCGTTCTCGCCGTCGCCCTGCAGCTTGGCCGTCCTCTGCTTATAGAGGGCGCAGCAGGCGTCGGTAAAACAGAGATAGCTAAAGTTATGGCAGCAGCCCTTGACCGCGATCTGGTTCGTCTGCAGTGTTATGAGGGTCTTGACGAAAGCAAGGCTCTTTACGAATGGAACTACCAGAAGCAGCTGCTTTCCATTCAGGTAAACATGAACACTCAGGACAAGGACGAGCTTACCCGTTCCCTTTTCAGCGATGAATACCTGCTGGAGCGCCCCCTGCTGCAATCCATTCGCTCCGAGCGCCCCGTTGTGCTCCTGATAGATGAAATCGACAAGGCAGACGAGGAATTCGAGGCATTCCTGCTGGAGCTTCTCTCCGATATGCAGGTCAGCATTCCCGAGGTGGGCACTCTCAAGGCAAAGTCTGTTCCTTTCGTTGTTCTCACCTCGAACCGTGCACGTCCTCTTTCCGAGGCACTGCGCCGCCGCTGCGCATACCTTTATATTCAGTATCCCGATATGGAAAAGGAGCTTGCCATTCTCCGCGCCAAGCTGCCCCACGTAGATGATCAGCTCTGCGCTCAGGTAGCAGTAGCGGTACAGAACCTCCGCTCCAACGAGGCAATTCTCAAAAAGCCCTCTATTGCAGAAACTCTCGACTGGGCTGCAGCGCTTGATGCTCTCGGTGTTCGCGAGCTCACTCCCGATGCACTGCGTCAGACCGCAGGCTTCATTCTCAAGAACAGTGAGGACATGGACGTTCTTGAAGAAATGGGCGATATAACCCAGTGCCAGTGCGGCTGCGGCGGAGAATGCGAAAATCACGGCGGACATCATCACCATCACGGTCACAACTGCGGAGGGCATCACCATGGCTGATGCCGGAGTATATCTGGAAAAGCTTTCAACATTCTCCAAGCTTCTGCGCAGTGAGGGACTCAGTGTAAGCCCCAAAGAAACCGAAGACGCGGCACGCATACTCATTGCGCTGGGTCTTGATGACCGCGAGCTTGTCAAAACAGCCCTGCGCACCGTCTATGCCAAGTCCCGCGAGGAGCAGCTGATTTTCGACAAATTCTTCGACGGTTTCTTCGTTTCCGAGGAGGTAATGCGCAAGCTTGTCGAGGAGGAGATGAAGCGTGAGGCCGAAGTACGTCAAAATATGCAGAATGACCAGGATGAGCTGCAGATAAACGGCAAGCCAATGGAGCTTGACGACGAACAGCGCGAGGTCTATGCCGGCATGGACGAGGAAGAGCGCCAAAAGCTCCGTCAGTTCATGGACAAGTACAAGGACAGCGCACAGCGCCATCCTCAGCTTTACGACGGTTTTATCCACTCCGTATTCATGCGTTCAATTCTCGAGCAGCAGATGATGGCAGAGGACGCAGCCGTGGGTATAGAGGAAAGCGACCCGGAGATAGGTCTGCTTTACCGCGACATATCCAAATTCAAGGACATCGAGATTCCCAAAGCTATCGCCATAATTCAGAGCATATCCCAGCAGATAAACCGTGAGCTTTCTTCCAAAGCGCAGAAAGCAGGACGTTCCTCAGCTCTCGATTTCCGCAAAACCATACGTAAGGGCCTTGAGACAGGCGGCAGTTTCTACCGTTTGAAGTACAAGAAAAAGCGCAGCCGACGCAGGCAGCTTGTGCTTCTGTGCGACGTTTCGTGGTCGATGATGCAGTTTTCCGAGTTTGCCCTGCGCTTTATTCAGCAGCTAAACCACGTTTCGGAAAGTTCCCGCGTATTTCTCTTCTCCGAGGAAATGCACGAGGCCGATGCTTTCAGCCTGCAGAACATGGACCTTTTCCGCAATTACGTCAAGGAATGCGGCATATACGGCAAAGGCACAGACCTTGGCAAGGCACTTGCTGAGCTCAACGCCATGAATCCTCCCGCTCTCAGCGCCGCCACTACACTGCTTATCCTTTCCGATACCAAAACCGTAAACCAAAACTTTGCGGTGGAGGCACTCAAGGACGCCAAGCGCAAAGCAGGGCGCGTAATATGGCTCAATCCCATTCCCGAGCGCAAGTGGCGCTTTATCCGCAGCGTACAGGCAATGGCCTCCGTTTGCCCCATGATCTCCTGCAGCACCCTCAGCACTCTCGCTGCTGCCTGCAAGAGATTGGCATATTGAGACATCAAATTTCACGCGTCATTCAGAGGGCGCAGCCCGAGGAATCCCCCTTATATAAGCACCATAGTCATTTCTGCACACCTTCCAACCGTGAGATTCCTCACAAGCTCGGAATGACGATGGTGAGTCAGGTATTTACGCCCAAAATACACAAAACAGGCAGCGCCCAATGGCGCTGCCTGTTTCCTTACACGTTACATATTATTTATACTGTTCGAAACCATAGTTTTCCCTATTTCAAAGGCTTTTTTCAAATCCTCGGGAAACTGTTCGTCGCGGATGCGGGCTTTCTGTTCCCAATCCCATATGTCCATTTCGTAGCGGTCGTGGTCGTCCATCTGCCAAATATTCGAGGCTACCATCACCTCGGGGGCATAGCCCAGCACATGATGCGCCCAGCGGGTCATATCCGAAACACGCTGAGCATAGCCGCCCTCAACGGGAGGCTCGGGTGCGTTCATGGAATAAAGGAATGCCGTAGGCACTTTCTTGGGGGCGATTACGCGGTCGCCATCCTTTTTAAAGGCGGTGAAGGGATAGAACAGGCGCTCAAGAAAACTGCGCAGCTGTCCGGTGATATCTCCGAAATAAACAGGAGATCCGAAAGCCACCGCGTCGGCATTGGCGGCCTCCCAAAGAAGCTCCTTTATATCGTCGTTATACACGCAGCGTCCGTACATGGGGCTGCCCTTAACCTTGCAGCCAAAGCACTCAGTACATCCCTTATAATTGAGCGAGTACAGGTCTATGCGGCGGGTTTCCACGTTTTCGCCCGCAGATGCAGCGCCCTCAAGGAACGCATCCAGCAGCTTCGCAGTATTATGTCCGCTGCGGGGGCTTCCGTTTATGGCGAGCACCTTCATTGGCCGAGACCCTCCATAGCAGCTTCAAGCTGACGGCGGATATCCTCAAGGGCATCGTCGACTATGGCCTGCTCCAGTGGGCTGGTTATGGGCAGCACGTTAAACTCTGCGGAGTTAGGGTCGCATATACCGGTATAGCGCGTGAGATGTCCCTCTGCGTCCTCCACGTTATCAGTATAGACCGCATAGTTATTGCCGGTATCGGGGCTCATAAAGGTGAAAAGCAGTTCGTATTCCCGCTCAACACCGTTTTCAATCAGCTTAAAATTCATTTTCACATTCCTCCTGCATTATTTTTCATAGCTTCATTTTACACCCTTTTCAAACAAATGGAAACTGTTAATTTTCAGTTTATCGCCACATAATATACCAGCACCGCAAAAATGCTTGCCCAACTACGCTTTTAGCTATATTATATATTTGTATATTGTGCGCCATTGGTTATTTATGGCGTCTGAAAAGGTGGATAACCCAATGTCTGAAATTACCGCAAAAACTCCATGGCAGGATTACATGGGCGACGTACCCATGCACATCGATTATTTCGATGGCTCCATGTTCGACATGGTGGAGCAGACTGCCCGAAAATATCCCGATAATGTAGCTTTCGACTTCATGGGCAAGTCCACCACCTATCGCAAGATGCTCAGCGAAATAGAAACCTGTGCACGAGCGCTGAAAACCATAGGTATACGCGAGGGTGATAAAATCACCATTGCCCTGCCCAACTGCCCGCAGGCTATATATCTTTTCTACGCGGTCAACCTTGTTGGCGGCATTGCCAATATGATACATCCCCTCTCCGCTGAGAAGGAGATAGAATTTTACCTCAATGAGTCCGGAAGCGTCACCGCCATCACCCTTGACCAGTTCTACCACAAGTTCGAGCGCGTGCGGCAAAGCACCAAAGTAGTAAACATCATAATTGCCAGCATCCGTGACGAGCTTTCCAAGCCAATCAAAGCAGGATACATGCTCACCGAAGGTTTGAAAATCGAGAAGATACCCGCCGATGCGCCCGTTATACGCTGGCGCGAGTTCATGAAGCTTAGTCGCTGTTGCTTCTATAATTACAAGGTTCCCCGCAAAAGCACAGACCCCGCCGTGATTCTCTATTCCGGCGGAACCACCGGTACCACAAAAGGAATCGTACTCACAAACCGAAATTTCAACGCACTCAGCCAGCAGGTAATTGCAGCTAATCAGATGTTCTGCCCCGGTGACAAGATGCTGGCAGCAATGCCTCTGTTCCACGGCTTCGGCCTCGGCGTTTGTATTCACACAATGCTCACGCAGGGCGGTCGATGCATACTGGTTCCACGCTTCACTCCCAAAAGCTATTCAAAGCAGTTGGTTAAGAACCGCTGCAACTTCATCGCAGGTGTTCCCACCCTTTACGAGGCTCTGCTGCGTTTGCCCAATATGGACGGTAAAGATTTGAGCTGCCTCAAGGGAGTTTTCTCCGGCGGCGACTCTCTTTCCGTGGAGCTGAAAAAGAAATTCGATAAATTCCTCTATGACCACAGGGCAGGTATACAGATTCGCGAGGGATACGGAACAACGGAAACCGTCACCGCCTGCTGCCTAACCCCCGCTCACATGCACAAGGAGGGCAGCATCGGACTTCCCTTCCCCGACACCTATATAAAAATTGTTGTCCCCGGTACCGAACAGGAGCTTCCCTACGGAGAAGAAGGTGAGATACTTCTGTCAGGTCCCACCGTAATGCAGGAATACATGAACCACCCCGAAGAAACTGCAGAAACGCTGCGCACTCACTCCGACGGTCTTACATGGGTGCACACTGGCGATTTGGGCATCATGGACGAGCAGGGCTTTGTCTACTTCAAGGGCAGAGCCAAACGAATGATAATTTCCTCCGGCTACAACATTTATCCCGCTCAGATAGAAAATATACTGGACGCACATGAAGCCGTACAAATGAGCTGCGTTA